>CAYVMK010000330.1:0-3309 GCA_964452445.1 uncultured Desulfonema sp.
GCCTATTATACCGGAAGATGGTATAGCGGTCAACAGGTATTTTAAAAGTTGAAGGTCTTGGTAAAAGTTGTTTATTCTTAAACTTTTCTTGCCGGGTAGAAGGAGCTTGGTGCATGGGAGATTTATTTCTTAACAACCGAAAGCCATATAGATGTTAGCAGCCTATCTTTTCGTATAGCGTTTCTGGAGCTATATCGGCACCATTTGGCCAAGAGATGGTTTCACTTCCTTTCATATTCGGAGTTCTTCAAGGATTCCAATGCTTCTGCGTCGGCCAAATCCTTGGTTCTTCCGGATGCCCTCTTATTTATAATCAGGTCATCTATCGACGGAATATGCACATCGATTCCTTCAATTTTTACAAGCAATGACCGTCCATACGTTTCCTCAAACTGAAGGCCGGACGCCGCAGTAATTATGTCGATTCGCCTTGGGGCAAGTCCTATTTGAAAAACGGTGCCATCTTTCTGAAGGTCTTCTTTGGTCAGATTGTGCAGCGGAGCGCCGAAACGGCGCAATGCCCGCAGAACAGCATCAGCGTTCTGCGGGGACGGCATGATCCAAATATCTATATCTATGGTGGCCCGAGGATAACCGTGGGCGGCCAGCGCATAGGCCCCTACGAGAAGGAAGCTAACTTTCTCGTCGGACAAGGCGAGTAACATGTCTTTGTAGTCTTCGTTCAGCATCGTACTTTTTGCTCAAGGATATGATTTCCCGGGTCAGAAGCCAGACGAGCCCAATGCGGTCTGCCGGTGTGCCGGGAACGAAGTTGTCGTTCCGATGGTCCGACATTTGGTATATGGCTGTGTAACTTCTGTTCATGGCTTCAATTTACCATTTTTACTAAATGACATCAAACGGATAATTGCTACGAACAATTAATATACGTAATATTTAATATCCGGTTCCGGAAAAATCTGAACTTCGGATTGCCTGTTAATTACTCCAATATTTATATAAAATCAAATAAGTTCTGTTGAAGGCCTGCGTAAAAGTTGTTTATTATTAAACTTTTCTTGCCAGGCGGAAGGAGCTTGGCGCATGGGAAAAGTTTTTTCTTTTTCAACCTAAAGTAAAAGTTACACATATGTCTGAGACAAGATATGAATGGCCAAACAGTGAATTGCATCCGACTATCCAAGTCATAATAAAAACCTAACCCCGATAAACGCTCCGGCTAACCTGCCGTGCATAGGCCATTTTCGTATAGCGCCCCGATATTCTCGCGGTCAGGTTTAGCCGGGAGTTCATCTATCACCTGATTCTCAAACTCGAGTTTCTTGCTCTTTTTGATAGTTCCTTCGTCAGTTTTTAAAGTTTTTGTATAAGGTCGCACAGAAGACGCACGCCGAACCCGGTTCCGCCGGCGCCGCAATAGTCCGTCTCTTTCTTTATATACGCGGGACCTGCTATATCGATGTGCGCCCACCTGGTATCTTTTATGAATTCGGAGAGGAATAAAGCCGCGGTTATGGCTCCGCCCCATTTTGAGCTGCTCATGTTGCTTATATCGGCAAATTCGCTTTTCAATAATTCCCTGTAATCTTCAGGAAGGGGCATCCGCCAGCAGCGTTCGCCGGTCTTTTTTGCGGATTGAATTATTTTCTCCGCAAGCTCATCGTCGGGGGAAAAGAGTCCTGCGATCTTTTCTCCAAGCGCAACAACACATGCTCCGGTTAAGGTTGCCACATCTATCAGTATATCCGGCCTGTATTCTTTCAGGACATAAGAGATGGCGTCGGCGAGAATCAGCCGTCCTTCGGCATCCGTATTGTTTATTTCAATTGTTTTTCCATCATAACCTGTAACAATATCTCCGGGTCTTGCAGCATCGCCTGACGGCATGTTTTCAACAATGGGAATCGCCCCGATTATTCCGACCTTTAGTTTCATTTTTGCGGCAGAAATAAGTGTTGCGGCAACTGCTGCAGCGCCTGACATATCCATTTTCATATCTTCAAGAGATCCGGGAGGCTTTAAATTTATTCCGCCTGAGTCAAAGGTAATGCCTTTTCCGACAAGGGCTATGGTTTTTTTTGCGCCCTTCGGATTATATTTAAGAATGAGAAGCCTCGGCTTGCTCCGGCTTCCGGCAGCAACGGCAAGCATTGCTCCGAAACCAAGACGCTTGAGATTTTTATAATCAAAATCTTTTATAATAAGGTTCTCTTTTTTGGCGATGGAAGCTATATCTTTCGCAAACTGCTCCGGCTTTTTAAAGTTTGAGGGGGCGCTGACCCACTCTCTGGCAAGAAGGGTTCCGTTGCAGACTGTTTCAACCTGTGAAGGCAAACCGGAAAAATTTATCATGATTTGCGGTTCGACAAAAAAGCCGACTTTTTCAAGCGGTTTGTTTTTCTTTTCATTTTTGTATTTATCAAAGACATGATTTCCCAGAAAAGCTCCTTCCAGCATAGGCTCAAGAATCTTTTCAATCTCCATCCCGAGTATGCCGGAAGAAGGCGCTGCGATCGTAATATTTTTGAGTCTGCTTTTGACGCATTTTCTTACGGCTTTGCCGCACACGGCGCGCAGCGATTCCGCATCAATTTTATTTTTTTTCCCAAGGCCAAGAAAGATGACCCGCGGAGATTTTACGCCAGGCAGGTTGTAAAGAGTTAACCCATCACCCTTTGCTCCCTCGAATTCTCCCGCAGTTGCGGTTTTGCCTGTAAGAGATATGACTTGTTCATTTTCATGCAATTGTGCGTCTTCGGCAACCGGTATGACAATGGCATCCGTTTTTAATTTGTAAAGATCGCCTGTTATAAATCTGAGCATGGCCGCCATTCTCCTTCCCATCGCTCGCTATAAAAAAAGTGCATATTACGATTAGGTCATCCCTGATGAACTCGTAAAAAGTTGTTCTCATACAAAGATCACGGAGGACGCAAAGAAAAACCTGAATATTGTCAATAGGCCTTTCTTCGTGACTTTGTGCCTTTGTGGCGAAAAATTGACTTTTTACGAGAGCATCAACCTTTGTAAGTTTTATAGTTTTCTCTGATTCTGTTCAGCATAGCTTCAAGTTCATCCACAGAGAGCGCGGTTATGGCGCCCTGGCCTTCTTTTCCCGCATATTCAATTTTCTTTGCTTCGTTTGAAATCTCTGTGATGCCCAGGCTTGAAGCGGCGCCCTTGATGGAATGGGCGGCTTTTTCGGCAGAATTAAAATCGCCGTTATTTATTGCAGTTTTCAGTTTATCAATATCGCTTGTTGTTGTATTTATAAAAAGCTCAATCAACTCCATATAATCTTCTTTGTCAAAACCGATTTCTCCGGCCAGTTTTTCAAAGTTCATGTTT
>CAYVMK010000331.1:0-3286 GCA_964452445.1 uncultured Desulfonema sp.
TTATCATGATAGGTGAAATGCGTGATCATGAAACTGCGTCAATCGGCGTTGAAGCTTCTCTCACGGGACACCTCGTTTTCTCTACACTTCATACAAACAGCGCGCCTGAAACCGTGACACGGTTGCTGGATATGGGGCTTAACCCTTTGAATTTTTCCGATGCATTTCTTGGAGTAATGGCCCAGCGGCTTGTAAGAAGATTGTGTGCAAACTGCAAACAGGAATATCACCCCTCATCTGAAGAGTTTGAAGAAATAGTCATGGACTACGGCAAACAATACTTTGAAGCAACAGGCATAAAATATTCTCCGGATCTTGTTCTGTATAAAACCGGCAAATGTGACACATGCTCTGGCACAGGATACAAGGGCCGTCTCGGAATTCACGAACTAATGGAAGGCACACCCGAAATAAAGAGGATGATTAAAAAATCAGCTACTTCCGAGAGCCTTTTCGAGCAGGCGATGAAAGAAGATATGACTACTCTCAAACAGGACGGGATATTGAAGTCTTTCAAGGGCCTGACGGATATCAGCGAGGTCCGCCGCGTTTGTATAAATTGATGCAATCTTATCAATTGTTTCCAGCCATGTTCAAGGCCAGGGAATAAAATATGGAAATAGGCTCGGCAGAGTGGGAAAATATAATAATAAGCGGTGCGAAGTTTTTTGATGTCAATGTGGGTTTAAAGGAGGTTCGACAGTTTTCGATTCATGCCGGAGAGCTTTTAAAGTGGAACTTAAAAATAAATTTAACAGCGATAACAGATCCTTTTGAAGTTGCCGTCAAACATTTTGTTGATTCAATTGCCCCTGCCGGCATAATTCCTGCCGGCGCATCAATGCTTGATATAGGTTCCGGAGGAGGTTTTCCGGGTATTCCGCTGAAAGTTGTTATCCCGACTCTTTCAGTATCACTGGTGGATTCTTCGCGGAAAAAAATAACATTTTTAAAACACGTAATAAGGAAAACCGGGATAGAGGATATCGAAGCCGTTCAAGGCAGAGTGGAAGGACTGGCCGGAAGCATGAAAATGTTCGATGTTATTATATGCCGCGCCTTTTCATCGCTTGAAATGTTTGTCGGTTCGGCGCTTCCTCTTCTTGCTCAAAACGGCATAATCATATCCTTAAAAGGAAAAATAAACCCTGAGGAGATAGAAGCTGTACGGGTTTCAGGTGATAAAAAACGGGGCGCCGGTAAAATTTCAGATCTTCCGATTGATATAAAAATTAAAAAATATTTACTTCCTTATATCGGTTCGGAAAGAACCCTCATGATAATTACTCAGCCACCGAGCTACGCTGATCGCTACTGATATTTTTTCGTAACTACTCAGGTTGTTGGTCTATAGCTTTTTAGTCTGTAGGTTTTTAGCTAACAGCCTGCAGTCTATTCACCTACAGTCTATCCACCTGCTTACAAAACAGGAAAGATTAATGCAGAAATCGATTAAAAATGAAAAAATCAGAAACGTTGCCATTATCGCTCATGTTGATCACGGAAAAACAACTCTGGTGGATGGGATGTTAAGACAGAGCGGTTTGTTCAGAGTGGGACAGGAAGTAGATGAAAGAATCATGGACTCGATGGATCTTGAACGTGAAAGAGGCATTACAATTGCTGCGAAAAACTGTTCGGTGGTCTGGAAAGGCGTAAAAATAAACATTATTGATACTCCGGGACATGCAGACTTTGGTGGTGAGGTCGAGAGAGCCATATCGATGGCTGACGGCGCGCTATTGCTTGTTGATGCATCCGAGGGGCCTCTCCCGCAGACGCGGTTTGTTCTTAAAAAAGCGCTTGGCGCAGGCATTAAGATTATAGTTGTAATAAATAAAATTGACCGGAAGGATGCTCGCCCGGATGAGGTGCTGGACGAAATATACGATCTTCTTATAGACCTTGACGCAAATGGAGATCAGCTTGAATTTCCGCTTCTATATGCGATAGGGCGCGAAGGAATTGCGCAAAAGACTCTGGAGGAAAAGGGAGAAAATCTTCATTTGCTCCTTGATACTATTTTGAAGGAGATTCCACCTCCTTCCTATGATCCGGCGGAGCCTTTCCAGATGCTTGTCTCCGACCTCGGTTATTCCGACTACCTGGGAAGGCTTGCCATAGGCAAAATATTCAACGGGAAGATCGGGCATCATGACGGTCTTATATGCATCGACAGTGAAGGCAAACATATTCAGCTTAAGGTTTCCAAACTGCAAACATATGCCGGGTTGAAATTCATTGAAATCAATAATGCCGATTCGGGCGATATAGTGGTTCTTTCCGGAATAGAGGATGTTAAAATCGGAGATACCATCTGCAACAGGGATTTCCCGAAAGCTCTCAAAAGAATCGCCGTGGATGAGCCGACAGTCTCCATGAAATTTACCATAAACAACTCTCCTTTTTCGGGAAAGGAGGGAAAATATGTTCAATCGAGCAAAATACGCGAAAGGCTCAGCAAGGAGATGCTGAGAAATGTAGCTGTCCAGATGAGCGATACTGAAGACAGGGAATCTTTTGTTGTAAAGGGGAGAGGGGAGTTCCAGCTTGCCATACTTATTGAAACCATGCGCAGGGAGGGGTTTGAGCTCTGTGTCGGCCGTCCAGAAGTAATTATCAAGTACAGAAACGGTGAAAAACTCGAGCCTGTGGAACATCTTTTCATTGATTGTGATGAGAACTTTCTTGGGATTGTTTCCGAAAAGCTCTCTTCGAAAAAAGGGAGGATGACCAATCTTGTAAATAACGGGAAGGGCAGAGTCAGGATTGAATTTTCTATTCCATCAAGGTCTCTCATAGGCTACAGGGATGAGTTCCTTACCGATACCAAGGGAACAGGCATCATGAATTCATACTTTTCGGGCTATGAGACATACAGGGGCGATTTTCCGGTAAGATTTACCGGATCTATAGTTTCGGACAGGCAGGGCGATGCTGTAGCGTATGCGCTGTTTAATCTGGAGCCGAGAGGGCAGCTTCTGATTGTTCCCGGCGATGCCGTTTATGAGGGGATGGTCGTCGGGGAGCATAACAAAGAAGGTGATATTAATGTCAATCCGTGCAAGGAGAAAAAGCTGTCAAACATGAGGGCGGCGGGAAAAGACGATAATATTCTCCTTTCGCCGGTCAGACCTCTGACGCTCGAACGGGCAATAAATTTCATACGCGAGGATGAGATGGTTGAGGTTACTCCGCTTTCAATCCGCATCAGAAAAACGGTCCTTTCCGCTCATAAAAGACATTCAATGCGTTCGGCAAAGCTTAAAGCAGGTCAGTAATTTTG
>CAYVMK010000332.1:0-3279 GCA_964452445.1 uncultured Desulfonema sp.
GCCGCTTAAGCACAATGCAATCGTACACCTACGGTCTTTGACAGGATTATATTATAAATAATATTTGTAACTACTCAGGTAGGCACAGAGGCACAAAGCACCAAAGGCACAAAGTAGGAAAAAACAATGAAACAACCCTGCTCCGCCAAAGCGCTTCATGGTGGCAAGTTGCTAAGGCGAGTCGGCGGAGTAAGCCTTTCTGCTTTGTGCCTATGTGCCTTTGCCCCTATGAACCTGAGTAGTTACTAATATTTTAACATTTCCCCGAACGAAAATGCTATTTTGCCAAATCCTTTATCGATGACACATCAATCTTGATTCCCGGGCCCATTGTTGTTGAAACAGCCAGCCCCTTTAAGTATATCCCCTTGCTTGAGGAAGGCTTCAGCCGGATAATCATATCCAGGAAAGCGGAAAGGTTCTGAACAAGCCTATCTGTCCCGAATGAAACCTTACCCATCGGCACATGGACTATTCCGGCTTTTTCAACCCTGAATTCTATCTTGCCGGCTTTCAGCTCCCTTACGGCTCTCGCCACATCAAATGTAACTGTTCCGGCCTTGGCATTAGGCATAAGGCCTCTTGGACCAAGAAGCTTTCCTATCTTTCCGACAACGCCCATCATATCCGGTGTGGCTATAGCTTTGTTGAAGCCGAACCATCCTCCCTGTATCTTTTCAACCAGTTCATCGTTTCCGGCAAAATCCGCACCGGCTTCAAGCGCCTCTTTTTCCTTTTCTCCTTTGGCAAATACAAGGACCTTGACTTCTTTGCCTATTCCATTCGGCAGAACAACCGTCCCTCTCACCATCTGATCTGCATGCCTTGGATCAACACCAAGGCGGACGGCGACATCAACTGTTTCATCAAATTTGGCATATGATGAATCGATTGCCGCCTTTACAGCAGCAGCAAGATCATTTTTTGCCTCGGCATTAATTTTCGTTTTAGCCTCTGTATATTTCTTACCCCGCTTCGGCATTTTACTTTATTCACTCCTTTTCATCTTTAGTACCTTAGAAATAATTTTCTGCGCGTTTCTACCCCTCAAGGGGGTACTGAAAAGAGTGGCAGAAAATTATTTTGTGAAGGTACTTATCCCGTTTATCGGGGTTAGGAGCCGTTACGAAATAACCATTACATTCCTGACCATTCCGTTACGGCTCCTTATGCCGGTCACGGCATTTTAATGTTACGGTTATTTTTAAACGACGGCTTAACCGATCTCTATCCCCATGCTTCTTGCTGTTCCCGCAATTATCTTGAAGGCGGCAGCCGGGTCATTGGCGTTTAAATCCACCATTTTCTGCTTTGCAATCTCTTCCACCTGTTCCCGGGTGACCTTAGCCACTTTTTCTCTTTTAGGGTCACTTGATCCCTTTGCTATTTTCGCCGCTTTTTTCAAAAGTATTGAGGCAGGCGGTGTTTTTGTTATAAAAGTAAAAGATCTGTCCTGATAAACAGTTATAACAACAGGTATAACCATCCCCTCCTCATTAGCGGTTCTAGCATTAAAAGCCTTGCAAAATTCCATTATATTCACACCATGCTGCCCGAGGGCAGGACCGATAGGCGGAGATGGATTTGCTTTTCCGGCCACAACCTGCAATTTAATCAATACCATTACCTTTTTTGCCATTTTTTCTTTTCACTCCTGATGCTATATCTTTGTAACCTGCACGAATTCCAATTCCACCGGTGTTGAACGTCCGAATATGCTTATCAGCACCCTGATTTTACCCTTCTCAGGATTAACCTCCTCAACAACGCCGTTAAAATTATTAAAAGGCCCGTCTATTACCCTTATTTCATCCCCTGTTTCAAAATAGTATTTCGGCTTCGGCTTGAGCTTTCCGGCCTCCATACGGCTTAAAATCTGTTTGGCTTCCTCATCCGAGATGGGCGTGGGTTTTTCTCTTCCTCCCAAAAAGCCGCTTACCTTGGCAGTATCATTCACTATATGCCAGGTTTCATCATCAAGCTCCATCTTTACCAGAATATACCCCGGATAAAACTTTCGAGTAGATGTCTTCCTTTTCCCTTTTACAAGCTCGACTATCTGCTCTGTAGGGACCAGCACCTCACCAAACTTTTCAGGATGGCTGTACGCTGTTATCTTTTCCTCCAGCGCCGTTTTCACTTTGCTTTCAAATCCCGAATATACGTGGACTATGTACCACTTTAGAGCCACTCTTCATTCTCCTCATTCTTAGTGCCTTAGAAATAATTTTCTGCGCGTTTCTACCCCTCAAGGGGGCACTGAAAAGAGTGGCAGAAAATTATTTCGTGAAGGCGCTTATCCCGTTTATCGGGATTAGGGGCTGTTACGAAAGAACTATTACATTTCTGACCATTTTGTTACGGCTCCTTATGCCAGTCACGGCTTACGGCTCCTTATGCCGTTCACGACATTCCAATGTTACGGTTATTCTTGAACGCCGGCTTATTGAAGAACAACACGGACAAGGCTTGACAGTCCTATATCAACCACACCAAGGAAAAGCGAAATAATTATAATCAGAATAATAACAACGACAGTGGAACCAACCGCCTGTTTCCGGGAAGGCCACGTAACTTTCTTAAGCTCAATTTTAACTTCTCTGAGAAACTGTAACATCCTGTCAGGATAGCTGTTTTTTTCCTTATCCTGTAGAGTTTTCGTACCTGTTAAAGTTTTTTTCTGCGGTAATATTTGTATCTTTTTTGTTTCGGCGGAAGCATCTGCATCTAAAACAAATTTCTTCAGGCCGTTACCTGTCTCCTGAGAAGTTTCGGGCGTATCAATGCTGTCTTGTTTTACCTTTTTTTTACCGCCTGCAACCTTTTTCCTTAGTAACCGTGCCATTGTGCTCCTGTAATGTGATATCTCCGAATATAAAACCACCGGAAAATATCACCCGGCCAATTTTAAAAATATTTGGCAGGCCAGGAGGGATTTGAACCCCCAACACCCGGATTTGGAGTCCGATGCTCTGCCGTTAGAGCTACTGGCCTGCATGCTTAATTATGTAAAACCTGTTCTTTTAAACAATACCGCCGGGATTAACTACGGTGTTTTATTTTGTTTCTTTATGAGCAGTGTGCTTTCTGCAAAATCTGCAGTATTTGCTGAACTCTAACTTGTCCGGCGTTGTTCTTTTGTTTTTTGTTGTGGTGTAATTCCTTCTTTTGCATTCACCACACGCCATAGTAATAATTACTCTCACTTGCCGACTCCTTAGCCATTATCCGAGTATTTCGCTGACTACTCCGGCGCCGACCGTCCGGCCGCCTTCCCTT
>CAYVMK010000333.1:0-1694 GCA_964452445.1 uncultured Desulfonema sp.
TCCTCAAGATTCGTGCGCCTTGCATAATGAGCTTTTTACTTTGCCGTCTGAATATCGACTTTTTACAAGACCATCAAAGGTGGCCAAGGAGCATCCAAATGCCGATATATGAATTCAAATGTTCGAAATGCGATGAGTTTTTTGAACTCATTTTAATGAATAGGAACGAAGAAGCTGATCTGAAATGCCCCAAATGCGGGAGCGAAGAATTTGAGCGGGTTATAAGCACGACAAATTTTTCCATGGGAAGCGGTTCAGGCAATAAAACATCTGTTAATGCTCAGACAAGGTCATGTTCGAGTGGCTCCTGCACAACCTATGATATACCCGGCCACGCCAGGTAGCCTTATTCATCGTTTCGAGTCTCAATTCAAACCTGTCAATAAAATATGGTTTCTCATGAAAACCGGAAACTGCATCTTATCGACGCCATCACTCTTCCCAAATCACCAAAGCATAATAAATCTGGGTTGTTGACAACTATTTCTTAAGGTATTATTATCGTAAATAAATTTAATAAGGAACAGACATGCAACGGACTCATAAACAGGAAAAGAAACAATTCGAAAAGCTCTTTAAACAAGGGAATATCGATAATTTCGAAGACAGGTTTAAGGTTCTTGAGGCATTCCTTCAGACGGAAAATCATGTGACTTCTTCTGAATTGACACAAATGCTGAATGAAAACGGACATGATCTGGATAATGAGTTTGTAAGGGATACCCTGAAACTGATGTGCAATTTTGGGTTTGCCCGTAAAAACAGGTTTGATAACGGCATTGTCCGGTATGAGCACTGGCATCTGGGGCAGCATCACGATCATATAATATGTATAAAATGCAAGAAAATCGTCGAATTCGAGGAAGATGCCATAGAGAATTTGCAGATTAACATCGCTTCAAAATATGGATTTCACATGCTTCAGCATAAAATGGAGCTTTATGGAATCTGTTCCGAATGTTTGAAGGAAAGGGTGAAGCTTATGCCGCTTTCAATGGCAAAGCAGGGCGAGCGGCTTGTTATCAGGGAGATTATGGGAGGCGCCGGCGCCCGCATGAGGCTTTTGAGCATGGGGATAAGACCTGAAGACGAGATTGAAGTTGTAACGAATTTCAGCAAGGGACAGGTTGTCATTGCTGTGCAATCCAGCAGATATATGATCGGACAGAGCCTTGCCCAAAAAATAATTGTTGAGCCTGTTGAGCGCTGAGGAGTGTTATTCATGCTGCTGAGTGAAATGAAGGAAGGTGAGAAGGGGGTAGTTATCCGGGTAGCGGGTAATGGCGCTCTCAGAAGAAGAATACTTGAAATGGGCATTGTAAAAGGCACGGAAGTATTCGTGGAAAAATACGCGCCTCTGAAAGATCCTATAGAACTTATCCTGAAAGGTTTTCATATATCGCTCCGGGTTGAAGAAGCGGCGCAAATAACCGTTGAAAAATCACAACAATAGGACCGGATTGCCCTATGTCTGAAAAAAAAATCATAACTATCGCGCTTGCCGGCAATCCCAACTCCGGCAAAACGACCATATTCAACAATATCACAGGCACAAGGCAAAAAGTTGGAAACTGGCCGGGTGTCACCGTTGAAAAAAAAGAAGGGCTTATCCGGAAGTTTGGGTACGATCTTAAAATCGTAGATCTTCCCGGAACGTACAGTTTGACCCCTTTTTCTATAGACGAGATCGTAGC
>CAYVMK010000333.1:1704-3274 GCA_964452445.1 uncultured Desulfonema sp.
TGTGTTGGGTGTGTTTGGTGTTTGTTTTGGGAAGGTCTACTATTTTAAGGCCTTATCCAGAAGTTCGGGTATGATCTTAAAATAGTAGACCTTCCCGGAACATACAGCTTGACCCCTTTTTCAATAGAAGAGATCGTAGCGCGTGACTTTGTTCTGGAAGAATCTCCCGACGTCATCATTGATATCATCGACGCATCCAACCTGGAAAGAAGCCTTTATCTTGCAACCCAGTTAAGGGAAATAGACAGCAAGGTGCTCTTTGCTCTTAACATGGCGGATGTCGCGCGTTCGAACGGAACAAAAATTGATGCTGAAATGCTTTCCGATCTTCTTGCCGTTCCTGTTGTATTTACAGTCGGGAACAAGAACGAAGGAATCGACAATCTTTTGCAGGAAGCGATAAAGCTCGCCGAAACACGCCCCGAAGAAAAAGAGAAGCGGAATGTCAAATACAGCAAGGATATTGAGAATGCCATTTCAAAGATTCAGAACCTTATAGAAGAGAAGGTAAAAGAGAGGATTAACTACAAGAGCAGATGGACCGCCTTAAAGCTTCTTGAGGATGACAAAATTGTTATAGAACGCTTTGCCGGGAAGACGGGCGCAGCGGGAAAAGAAATACTTGACAAGGTGCAGGCTCTCCGGAAAAACCTCCTGATTCATTATGATGAAGATGCCGAGATTGTGATGACTGATGACCGGTACGGGTTTATTGCCGGCATCATCAAGGAAGTGCAGACAACCACCGCAAGGGAGCGCATTGATTTTTCACGCAACATTGACCTTGTTCTGACAAACCGCTTCATCGGATTTCCGATATTCATTTTCTTCATATGGGCCATGTTCCAGCTTACTTTTACTCTAGGGAAATACCCGATGGACTGGATTGAAATCGGTGTAAATCTTATATCTTCATTTGCCGGAAACATTGTTCCCGAAAGCCTTTTAAAAGATTTGCTGATAAACGGAATAATCGGAGGTGTCGGAAGCGTTGTAGTCTTTCTGCCGAACATACTGATTCTTTTCTTCTGTATCGCCTTGCTTGAAGATACGGGATACATGGCAAGGGCGGCTTTTCTCATGGACAAGATCATGCACCTTATAGGGCTTCACGGAAAGTCATTTATTCCTATGCTGATGGGATTCGGGTGTAATGTTCCGGCAATTATGGCAACAAGGACATTAGAGAGCGAAAAAGACCGCATTCTTACAATCCTTATTACTCCCTTCATGTCATGTTCCGCCAAGCTTCCTGTTTATATTGTGCTTGCCGGCACATTTTTTGCGGCAAAGGCAGGCAATGTAATTTTCTCCTTATACCTTCTTGGAATTCTTCTGTCCATATTATCGGGCAGGCTTTTCCGTTCGACCCTTCTAAAAGGAGTCGACGCCCCTTTCGTGATGGAACTTCCGCCATACAGGGTTCCGATGTTAAAAAGCCTGATGATTCATATGTGGGACCGGAGCAAGATGTTTTTAAAAAGGATGGGAGGAGTTATTCTGGTCGGCTCTGTTATTGTGTGGTTGCTCTCCGCCTTTTTAAAACCAACACCCAAACACACCCAACACA
>CAYVMK010000334.1:0-3270 GCA_964452445.1 uncultured Desulfonema sp.
GGACAGAACAAAAACACCCTGCCCCGGCTTCCGGAAACTATTGTGTAACTCGTTGATTTGATTTAGTATCGTTTTTCATTTTTATGGACTACATTATCATTTTCGGCATTTTGAGTTGCATTTTGCTTATCAGTTCTCTCTGTTGCGCGTTAAGACGGACGGATTTCAGTTTTGTTTTACCTGAAAGCTGGTCTTGTAATGTTACAATGTCGCCATTACGGAAAGGCGCATAAAGATTCCTGGAGTTCAAGTAATCGACACCATTTATCTTTTTCATCCGTTCCGCAAGGTCTTTATTGAGAAAGTAGGCTAAGACGCAAATGCTGTACGTTGCCCGGACATGAGAGGCAGTATAGACATAAAACGGCCTGATCTCCAGGAATGACTTGATGTGCTTGAAGGCATCCTCGATCTTGGTCTTGTCCCGGTAGGCGCGAATGATTTTCTGTCCCAGAAAGGCAAAGGTTCCGGTTTGATAACGGATATCTGTGTGATTGGAGACAAAGACACACAGACCATCAAGGCGTTCAATCTGTGCTATTATCTGTCCCGGTCTTTTTTGAACCGTAATCTGGAAAGATCGAATGGTTGAAACTTTACCCCGTTTGTTGGTTCTTTTTAATGAGACCACGGTCAGGACAGGATCATCGAAACACTTTCTGATCTTGAGCCTTCTGAGTTCTTTGAAGATGGTTTGTCTGGTTTTCTCGGAATCCCGGCTGCGGGTGGCTTCAGCAAGCTCCTTGTTCTTGGCAACAAGAAACGCTTCAAAAGCGGCGATTTTCCCCCGCCGGGTAGTTCTCTCTTCCTTGCATAAGACGGGATTGAAGCCCAGGATATACCGGCGACCGTTATAGAGACCCAAATCCTTGAAGGAAAGGTATTCGTCATAACAGTCCCAGCCATGCAGACGTTCTTTGAAATTATTCCAGTCAACACCGTCCAGGGTATCCCAGTCTATGGTATCAATACTGGCAATCTGATCCTTGTCTAAGGCGGAGACATACTTGAGCCCTCTGGCGCTGATGGCATCCAGGTTCTCATCGGAAACCATGCCCCGGTCAAAGACGAGAGTGATGTTTTTCAACCCGAATCTTTTCTGGCAGGCATCCACGTTTCCAATCAGGGTCTTCACTTCTGCCGTGTTGCCCGGATAGACATCCCATTTGAAAGGGTAGCCTTTGTCATTGACCATGATCGCCAAAAGGACCTGCTTGTTGTGGGGCTTGTCATCCTTGCTGTGGCCGCAATGGGATATGGGACACTTGATCCCGACGAAGTAGGAGGAAGACAGATCATAGTTGACCAGATCGTAGCTTTGTTTGTCTTTCTTGTAAGTTATCCGGAACAGATGATCTTCCAGGTTCCGATGATTTGCATCGATCTGGTCCAGTTCGTAGTAGATCTTGTCATCGTTGAGGTTTTCCAGGGAATGATCTGCCACGTCGGCTAATGAGGTTTGGGCGGCCCATTGGGGGATGCTGTAGTGGGAACAGGGGGCCACGCACTTATTTATGGTCAGGATCTTGGCAATCAAATCTGTGGACAGGTCGCTTTGGGTAACAGGATCACGAAAGGCCTTGGAAAACTCCCATTCATCCCACAGGGCATTTGCCACCGCCAGATCCAGGAAGGGTCTGCTTTCCACTGCCGAGATATTATCCAATGTGGTAAGAACCTGCTGGGGATCGGACATGGTTTTGCAGATCATATTGATCTGTTCCTTCTGGAAATCGGTCAGTTTTCCGATGGACCAGATGACCCGTTTTTTGACTTTGCCGCCTTCCCGGTAGGATTCGGCAATGAAGTAGGACTTGTAGACGGTGCCTTTATATTTGGCGGTCTTGTAGCTGAGATGCATGGGGTAGCCCAAATCGTTATTATGGACTACGCATATCATATGGTAAATTGAATTGTCAAGCGTATTTGCAGCGATCATCGATAATATTTATGGACTACATAACAAAACAGGTTAAGCATGATTATCTAATAAGATCATCATGTTAGATCAATTTTTGGCTATAAATCGTCCGGAAGTCGGGTTAATGACAAGACGGTCAAAACAATGATATGTAAACATAACCATTGACCCAAATAACTGAAGCAAGCTTTCCATCGGTTGTCCTCCTTCTTTATTCTTTGCTAAAATAATCATAGGAATAGACAACCGGTGGAATTTATTCAATCAAAATTTCAAATATCTTTGGCTAGGTTTATTGACGGGTTTCCATTCACGTGCAAACAGATCAGTTCCATCTGCACTTTTCAATTTCAATTCTTTACAGAGGTGGTCGGGTTTGTTTGGACAGGAAACAGGTGTTTATAAGTGGGAATATGCTCTTGTTCATGGTCATGCCGCAGCCTGTTTCTCCGGTAGAGAGTTGTAATAAACCATAGCCGGGGTCTTCCTGTCAAAATTATTATGCCACCTCTTTTCGTTGTAAAACTTGAAATAGCCGGCAAGCCCGTTTCTCACCTCCGCTATTGTTCCATATGACCTCAGATAAATGTCTTCATATTTGACGCTTTTCCATAACCGTTCGATAAAAACGTTGTCCATCCACCGGCACTTGCCGTCCATACTGATGGCTATATCGTTTGAACGAAGGATATTCGTAAATGTTTCTGCGGTAAACTGACTGCCCTGATCCGTGTTGAATATATCCGGACAACCATATTTTGCTATAGCCTCTTCCATCGCATCGGCACAGAACGCGCTGTCCAAAGTGTTCGAAAGCTTCCAGGATAGAACCATTCGGCTCGCCCAGTCCATGAATCGCTACCAGATAACAAAATCCTCTTGCCATGGGGATATAGGTAATGTCAGCTGCCCACACATGATTCGCATTTGTTGTAGGACCCATTATGTTCGGGGCCATATAGGGGACGTATTAAACAATTAAACTTAAAAATGTCAGGTAATATATTATCAGGAATTCATGCCAAGAAGATCATGATTAGACACTCCGGGAGCGAGGCATCATATAATTGTCAGGGGAGAATTGACTGGCAGAAAATATTTGAAAATGATGTGGACCAGAATCATTTGGGCGGTCAGAGAGTTGGGTGTAACAATGATATCGCTTGCCCGACGGCTGGATCAATCGGTAACAGCTGTCGGTAAAACTGTAATACGCGGCGAGAAGCTCGCGGTGAATAGTTATTCGCTTCTTGATAAATAAGTTTGTAAGGTTAATACGTCCCCTAATTTGCTCCCCGCGCGCTACAGCGCTGGAATCAAGCCTATGGTCAGCAAGACGAAAGTCTGGC
>CAYVMK010000335.1:0-3270 GCA_964452445.1 uncultured Desulfonema sp.
ACCGGTACGGGTAGCCGGACCCAAACAAATGATTCCTTGAGCCAGAAAGCAGGACTCAGAATCCGCCTCCACTTCATGGATTCTTTTAATTTGCTTGATTTCCATCCTAGAAGGTTTGTTTTTATTTCGCGGGCAGGTGTCGCATAAGGCCATACGCGGGGCCAGGGTGGACCCTTTGGGGGGGAGATCTCCGGCCACGACGGCATTAACGGCATTGGCAATTAAATCGGGTGGAGGCGGACAACCCGGCAGATAATAATCCACATCGATGATTTGATCCAGGGTATAGACATGGTTGTAAAATTCCGGCAGGGTTAATGCCATTCCATTTATTTGAGTTTCTGCTTGGGGAAACTTGTTTTCGGGGCTTACCACCGTAGGGGCGTCCCGATAGACCCAGTTAAAGATGTCTTCCTTGGTTTTAAAGTTGGCCAGGCCGGCTGTTCCCCCAAAACAGGCACAGGCCCCAAAGGCTAAGACCAATTTTGATTTTTTCCTGAGCAGCCTCGCCATCTCCTCATGATCGGAATTCCTCACCGATCCGCTGAGAATACTTAAGGCAATTTCTCCATCCTGCATGGATTCAATATGGGCATATTTAAAATCCATGGCAACCGGCCAGAGAACAATATCCACGGCCGCAACTACCTGCAGAATTGCTTCATTCAAATCCACTATCGATTCGTCGCATCCGCCACAGGCTGCTAACCAGTATATGGCTACTTTTGGCTTATCGACCATTTTGCATTCCTCCTTTATTGTCCCCATCGGCCCCTAAAGCCATCGGCTTCAGCCGATAGTAATTTACTTACAGCCGCTTGATCGGGCCTAATTTGACAAGCTTTTTTTCCATCGTATTTATCAGAAGGGGAATACTCTTTCCTCCGGCGTCCATGGAAAACTGAATTTTTAATCGTTCCGGTTCAATTCCAAAGGTTTCAAGCACCTTCTGGAGGAGAAGCACCTTCTTCTCGGTCTGAACATTTCCATCCTGATAATGACAATGGCCTTCGGAGCAGCCTAAGATCAAGACCCCGTCGGCCCCTGCCCGGAAGGCCTTAAGGATGTGACTGGTATCAATTTTGCCGCTGCAGACTACGGGTATCCAGTTGGTTATCTTGGATGCCAGGGCAGGCTCATCGGATAGATAGCCCCAGCCGAACTTACAGGAAAAACAGACTAACTTAGGCTTGTATTTTTCCATTGTCCCTCTCCTAAAATGGTTTATAGCGAGGCATATACTGCTTCGATCCTCTTTTCCATATTGTCCCCTACCAGCTTCCTTGCGTTGGAGGGGCAAGCAACGATACACATCCCGCAGGATTTACACTTGAACGTGTCGGTGGTGGAAATCCTCTTGGTTTCAATGTCCTTGGATTGTGCCGCGTCGTAGTTGCAGACAGAAACGCAAATCCCACAGCCGCAACAGCGATCTTTATTGACTTCCACATTGCACAAGGATTCCTGGATGCCTATGGAGAGACATGCCTTGCAAGAAACACATGGACCACAGGTAAGACATCTTCGGGCCTCTTCAATGGCTTCGAGCAAGGTGAATCCCCGTTCAAATAACTGAAAATGCATTCGTTTTTCCGGCGGAATCCACAGGACTTCCGGTTCGGATTGATAATAACTCCTCCTGGGAATGTCCTGGGCTTCGTATTCTCTTTTGCGGCCTGCTTTCATGTCTAATTTTCCCAAATACCGCTCAATCGATTCGGCCGCAGTCATCCCATCCCTCATGGCATCGGCCATAAAGCCGATCCTTCTAAGGTCCCCGCCGATAAAAATCCACTCCTTGTTCAGGCTTTGTAAGGTTAAAGTATCCACCGCCAGCCAGCCTTTTTCATCCAAAAGATTGTCGGCTTGTAACGATGCCCTGTCCGGGCCCTGGCCGACGGTAACTATTAATATGTTTCCCTCCAGGGTTATGGTGTCGGAAACGTCAAACTGCGGATTAAACCCTGTCTCGTCAAAAACGCCGGTACAGCGGGGGCACTCAATCTTTGTCATCCGTTCGCTCTTTCCGATAATTTTACTTACCCCTCGGGAGTATATGATACGAATCCCTTCTTCCCAGCCCCCCCTGATTTCTTCCCAATCGGCGGGTATATGGTCCTTTGAATTTTTATCCTCGCATTCTAAACAGATTATCGTGGTTTCTCCGCCAAGTCTTCGGGCCGATCTGGCCACATCGAAGGCCACGTTGCCGCCGCCGATAACCAGCACTTTTTGATTCACGAAGTGATTCGGTTTAATCTCGCCGTGACTGACTTCGTAAAGAAAGGTTGTCCCGTACATAACCCCCGATAGAGACTGATCCTCCACCTTTTCCCGGCCGAAGGTTAAGACCCTTGGGGCCGGTGTGCCCTTGGCGATAAAGACGGCTTTGTAGCCATCGTTCCTTAATTTTTCAAGGGTCAATTTCCCTTCACCCACGTTGGCATTGTATTTGACGTCGATTCCGGCGATTCGGATGAGATTATCGATGGCCGAGGTCAGTACTCCCTCGGGCAAACGATATTGGGGTATTAACCATAAGGCGCCCCCTAAGCGATCTGATGCTTCAAAAATGGTAACCCGATAGCCTCTTTTGCTCAGATCATAGGCGCACATAAGGCCGCCGGGCCCACCGCCGACAACGGCGATGTTCTCTTTATGTTTTACCAGATTGAACTCTTCTTTTTGACTTAAGTGATGGGTGTACGTGTCCGAAATGAACCTCTTCAACAATCTTCTTCGGATGGCCCCACTCTTGGTCTGGTAATTACACTCCAGTTCGCATAAACCACAGACGTACCCGCACACGGTGAACAAAGGATTCTTTTCATAAAGATAGTCTCCGATCTGGAGGATACCGTCGCGGGCCAGACCAAGATCATCAGGAAGGAGCGAAATAAGCACATTGGTTCGCTGGATATCCTCATTGATTGGACATTGAACCTGACAAGGGGGCAAAAACTGCCGAATAGCCGGTTCTACACCGGCCAAGCCTTTATGGATTGACTGCCACATTCTCCATCCTCCTTTCTTAGATGGCCTGTTTGGGTATAGGAACTACCAATAATCTCTTGTTTAAAAATGAGTGCAAAAATAATGCCATGGAAAGAGGCAGGACCTAAATAAAAATTATTAATTATTTCAATTGGAAAGACAGCCTCCTCCAATAACCTTCCCCGGTTTTTTTGGAAAAAGTGTCAGATTCTTTATCATGGTGTAAAAAAAATTACTACTCAGGAGTCAGAATTCAGGGGCCAGAATCCGGAATAG
>CAYVMK010000336.1:0-3263 GCA_964452445.1 uncultured Desulfonema sp.
ATTGGAAAGAATTCGAACTTCTCACCGACCTGATCTTCCGCCAGGCTGGGTGGCAACGGATTGGCGACCTGGGAAAGACGCAAAAGAGCATCGATCTCGAACTGCTTTCGCCGATCACGAACGAAAGCATCCTCGTTCAGGTCAAATCCGAAGCTGGCCTCGCCGAGTTTGAGAAGTTTGAACAATATGCGTTGAACCAGTCCGCCAGCCTGTACTATTTTGTGGTCCACAAACCAAGTCAGAGCCTTATCAATGCCTCCATCAATTCGCCAGTTCAGACCTGGTTTGTCGAGGATATCGCCCGTCTGGTTGTGAATTATGGCATGGTCGACTGGTTGATCGCCAAAGCAAAGTAAAGTAGAGTTATGACATCAGTCCTTCTGGAAACCTCATTCATTCGAAATTGAATATTTCTCTTTCTTCGAATTATCAACAGAATTGATTGTGGATCAGAAGTAGGAGTACCTTTACTAATGAGTGTACATGGAATAGGTCAGTTCGACCCCATTGAGATCTTATCTTCCAGACAGGTACAATCTGCTTGGGATTGGTGGATTTCAAATATTTCTATTCGACCTGGTGTTATTACAGGGCAATGCTGTGTTTATGATGAAAAGAAGTGGAATAGTCTCCCATTAATGCATAGCGATTCGGAGTTCGTTGATAGACTGGCGGAACTATATATTATTACATTATTCGGTGATCCTGCAGAAATTTTGCAACTATCCTCTGGTAACGAATCACACCCAGTGTATTGTTATTCTCAAATTCTAGAATCCTCATACCAAGATTTATTGTCGGAGAATACTGAAGCAGTAACGATGCGGGACAGATACAAAAGGTTTCGGCATTCATTATCTGAGCACCTTGCATTTTGGGTTCAATTGGCATATTTAACAAATAATGGTATTGGTGCTGAATATGCATTACAGTTGCCCAATGTCCTTCCAGAAGATTCGGGACCAGATGGAATGGCTATTGTTAAACTTGGAGAAATGATTGAAATCGTAGAGATTAGGTCAGCAAAATCATCTGTTGCTGACCCCGAGGATCTAATAGCTAGCGCAAGTTTTAAAAGAGAAGGCAAATCTGTTGATGGAAAACAATTAGATGAGTTTTTCAAAATAGTACATGAGAGATTTAGTTTTTCAAAGTTAGAAAGGATGTTAGATGCAGTTGGACGGCAGATTAACCTATCTGCCTCATTAGCTGCACGATCATATATATTGGGAAGTGTCTCAAAGTTTAATGCCACTGTCATTGCCGATGCTCAATTTGCATCCTATGAAAAATTCGATAGTTTTTATCGAGTTATGCCTGATCCAGGAAGATGTATTGCGGTATATATCGGATCAGAAAATTGGGTAAGCCTTGCAGATGCTGTACATGAAAAAGTTACAAACATTCTTCAAGAATTTGGGGTTTATTAATGTACAGCAGAGAAATTCAAGAAAGGAAGAATCAATTTAGTGAAATATTCGGAG
This sequence comes from uncultured Desulfonema sp., assembly GCA_964452445.1. Classification (GTDB taxonomy): domain Bacteria; phylum Desulfobacterota; class Desulfobacteria; order Desulfobacterales; family RPRI01; genus RPRI01. Next base: position 1,485 of record CAYVMK010000336.1, read on the forward strand.
TAAACCCTGATAACGCAAAAATGCTTATTAAAAGCATGTCCAATTACCTTGGTGTGCTAGCAAGTTACCTTGATGGACAAAATGATCCACCAATAGATACCTTTTCGTCAATAATCGACACGATGATGCTAAGTACTGAGTTATGTAAAGTGGAAAACTCAGCAGGTATGGAAATGGGACATTATTTTGTTGGTATGTCGTTAGAACAATCAAGCGAATTACTTATTCGAACGATAGGTCCGAGATTATCGCAAACCACCTCTCCTTTGGAAAATGATGTCTGGTATCAGTTACTCCTAGCATTTTTACATTATTTATCAGGCGGATTTCGAGTTCAAGCATTTAGCGTTATGTCACAATTACGACGATTTTCAGCTGAACGTGATTCCCCTTTTTTTTCCGAATATAAAGAAGCCATTGATGCATTAACACAATTATTAAATGGGTATGTTTCCTATAATAACGAGAATGTATGGGCAAAAATCCTTTTTGAAGATACGAAAGACACGTCACTCCAGCTATTCAAAATAAGTAAATTGTCGATGTTAGTTCGCCAGCGGCAGGTACAAGTACTTCAAGATCTCGGTATGGGCGAGGAACGAATTTGGTTAAGTAGAAACGGAATTGATAACCCTACTAGTGTAGATTTTTGGACCAATTATTTACGGAAATTAGAAAGAAGGGGGTTTTCAAATTTCACCAAAGACCAAATGGGCCCTGAGGGTTTTCATTCGTGGTTAAATGACCAGTCGAATTTGCTTGTCACACTACCCACTGGAGCAGGTAAAACAATAGTTGGAGAGTTGAGAACTGCAATAGCATTAGCAAACGAGCACCAAGTACTCTGGCTGCTTCCAACTAGGTCTCTAGTTAGGCAAACAAGAAATGATTTTCGAAAAACCTTTGAATCACTGGAGGTTGATGTTGAAGAGCTCCCAATTACTGAGGATTTTGATCCTATCCAACTAGATTCGATCCCCTCAACTAGATACATTTCAGTTACAACGCCTGAAAAAGCTTTAGCATTTTTACGCGCGGATCAACAAGCAATAACTAGAACGCGTCTTGTTATCTGTGACGAGGCTCAGAAGTTATTTGATACAGGAAGAGGGACTTCGTTAGAGTCTGTTTTACTTGAAATTCACCAATTAGTCCCTGAATGCAAATTTGTCCTAATGTCAGCACAAATTGACGCAGTAAGAGAGTTGAATGATTTTCTGTCTCACCTAATACCTAACGAACCTATAATCCGAATTATTTCCAGTGATCGACCTACACGTAGAATTAATGGGATTATTACTGACAACCAAGTTGAACAAGTGTGGGTGCCCAAAATGCGCTTTTACCCTCCAAAAATTCAGAACGAAAATGCAGACGGTGAAAGAGGCATCGTAATCAATCTGGTAAAAAAAACAAATCGATCAGCACGATCTCAAATTGATTTAGCAAGACTCGCAGTAGAAGAGTTATCCAAATCAAACATGAAATCTGTACTTTTTGTTGGACAACCAAAATGGACTCAATCCCAATCAAAAAGAATAGCAGATTCTACAACTGAGATTAGAGAATTGCCTCAAGAAGATTGTGACCGATTGCAACTTGAGTTGGGTAGAGAATCACTTGTTCAAATATATGGGCGGAAAGGTGTTTCTCCTCATCACGCAGGTTTAACATCGCTTGAACAGCATATTGCCGAAAAATGGATCAAAAAAAATGTAATTAGCACTATTGTTGCGACATCAACTCTGGCTGAGGGTGTAAATTTACCTTTTGATGCAT
>CAYVMK010000337.1:0-3253 GCA_964452445.1 uncultured Desulfonema sp.
TCAATATATATTATGTTATCAAAGAGATAAGCAGGTCACAGTCTGTTCCCTTTCCGGTTTGCACCCGGATAACATACAAAACAGTTCAGCAGAAGTAAACAAATAATAAAAAAATACGCAAAAATCCTTGACAATCCATTGCATTTAAATTACTAGAATCGGGAAATTTTACGATATCGGTGATTTGTGGTTTTTTATAATTTTATCATTATGTTGGGAGATTACTTATGGCCGTGCCAAAGCATAAAACATCTAAGTCAAAACGGGATAAAAGACGGACCCATCAGAAGGTTGAACCGCTGAATTTGTCCAAGTGCTCTCAGTGTGGAGAAGCTGTTATTCCACATAATGCCTGCAAAGCTTGCGGATATTATAAGGGACGCGAAGTTATTAAAAACAAAGAGGAATAGTTTAAATGACCTTGCCGGAAACGGATAAAAAAAGCGGCCTGAAAGGGCTTGATGCCGGGTCAAGAGAGATGGTTTTGGAGACTGTTGACCGGCTCAGAAAGAGGCTTCTTACCAGAGAAAAAATTCTGGAATATGATAAAAAGGAAATTTTCCCTGAAGAGACAATCAGACATATGCTCAGCCCCGAAATAGGACTGCAGCTTCTGGGAATTCCCGAAGTTTATGGCGGGATGGGAGGAGGCGCGCGGGATATCTGTGTTTTGACACGCGAGATGTCAAAAATTTGTCTCGGGATAACCACGGCTTTTTTTGCTCTCCAGCTTGGCGCAGATCCGCTGATTGTAGGGGGCACGGAAGAGCAAAAAAAGAAATGGCTCGGCGCAATCGCAGCCGGCTCTTCCCTTGTTGCATATGCCGTCACAGAGCCTGATGCCGGGAGCAATGTCGCGGCAATAAAAACAAAGGCCGACCCCGTAGTAAATAATGAAGGAAAAATTACGGGATATACAATCAACGGCGCGAAGCAGTTCATATCTACCGGTGGATATGCGGATTTTATTACACTATTAGCCGATACCCCGGAGGGCCCTGCTTTTTTTGTTGTCGAAAAAGGGGCAAAAGGTTTTATACGGGGCAAGGGCGAAGAAAAACACGGCATACGCGCATCCAATACTTCACCTCTTTCATTTACGGATGTATTTGTGCCTGTTGAAAACCTGATCGGCGGAGTTCCGGGCCAGGGATTAAAACAGGCAAACAAGGTTTTCGGATATACAAGGGTTATGGTTGCTGCAATGGCGCTTGGGGCCGGAGAAGCATCCCTCGGCATTCTTATCCCATATGCAAGACAAAGGATTCAATTCGGATCCCCTCTTTCTGAAAAACAGGGTTACACACATAAACTTGTCGTTTCAGATGCAGTAAGGCTTGAAACTGCCGCGGCATACATCGACGAGCTTGCAGAACGGCTTGATTCTGGAGAAGAAGATCTCCAGGTGGAAGGATCAATAGCAAAGCTCTTTGCCACCGAAGCCGCAAATCAGGCTGCCGATCATGCGATCCAGGGGCTTGGCGGATATGGATACATTGCCGAATATGAAGTCGAAAAGATCAGACGGGATGTAAGAATTACAACCATATATGAAGGAACCAGTGAAATTCAGCAGAATATCATAAGCACTTTCCGCTGGAAAAAAACCCGGAAAACAAAGGGCGAATTTTACCTCTCCGTTAGCAAAGAGATGGAAAAACTGGATTCTTCTTTGACAGATGCAGGGTGCATGTATTATGGTCTTGCGGCAAAAGCGCTTAATGACGCCATAGCGCTTGTTCATGAAAACAAGCTCACCAGACAGCAGTATATAATGTTTCTGCTTGCCGATATGATGACCCATGTCGAGGTCGGCGCGAGCCTTGCCAGAAAATGCTCCATGCTCATGAAAAACGGCGGACAGGAAGCTGAAAAGATAAGGATCATGTCAAGAATTTTTGCAAATGAAACGGCGCAGCTTGTAATAAATAACATCAACAAGATTTTGATTGGTTCCGGATTTTTTGAAAAGAAAAAGATCTCCGACTTCATGCAAAACATTTCATATGACACGCTTATGATGAGTTACATGAATGTTTTAGTCGATATGGATAGAGTTGCAGACATTTTATTTGAGAGGCGATAATGACGGATCGTATAAAACGCACGGTAGTGATAACCGGCGGTTCAAGAGGAATCGGACGCGCCATTTGTCTGGCGCTGGCCGGGCCGGGCGCCCGGATTTATTTTAATTATTTCTCCCCCGGCAATGAGGCGGTCGAAAAAGCAGCGGCAGACGAAACCGAAAAACTCGTTGCCGCCGCCGGGGGGTCGGCGGCAGGAATCAGCATCAATGTGGCCTCGAAAGAGGAGGTCACCGCATTTTTTGAAAAAATAGCAGGGGAGACCGATCGGATCGATGTTCTGGTAAACAATGCGGGCATTACCAAAGACGGGCTTTTGGTTCGCATGAATGAAAATGACTGGGATGACGTCATCTCCGTCAATTTAAAGGGAACATTTTATTGCACAAAAATTGCTGCCAAGACCATGATGAAACAACGATACGGCCGTATCATCAACATCGCGTCCATTGTCGGCGTCACCGGAAATGCCGGTCAGGCAAACTACGCGGCATCCAAGGCCGGAATCATCGGGCTCACAAAAACTGCGGCAAAAGAACTTGCCCCACGGAATATCACCGTCAATGCGATTGCCCCTGGTTTTATTGAGACGGATATGACGGCCGTCCTTTCGGACAAGGCCAAAGAAGCCATGCTGGGACAAGTGCCGCTCGGACGGGCTGGCAAGCCGGAAGATGTGGCGGCAGCGGTTCTTTTCCTCGCTTCCGAAGGAGCCAGTTATATTACCGGCCAGGTTATTCATGTCAGCGGCGGAATGTATGTGTGATATGAAAGGAGAATTGAATTTATGTCTGTTGAAGAAAAGGTAAAAAAAATTATTGCCGAGAAACTGGGAGTCGATCTTGCTGAAGTTGTGCCCGAGGCTTCTTTTGTGAATGATCTTGGAGCAGATTCCCTTGATTTGGTTGAACTTATCATGACCATGGAAGAAGAATTCGAAACGGAGATTTCGGATAATGACGCCGAAAAACTTGTTACCGTAAAAGATGCGATTGATTTTATAAACTCCCGCTGATGTTTTATTGCCCCTGCCCGTTTTTTACAGGACAGGGGCATTCCCAAATCACTTCTTATCCCGCCTTTTTCAAATAAACCGTATGTATATTAATGCTTATTTTTTTCTTGCGGTTATTAAAAGATACATGTAATTTTACACGTCATTTATAATT
>CAYVMK010000338.1:0-3252 GCA_964452445.1 uncultured Desulfonema sp.
ACATTACTGTAAGTATCTAACAGGTATACCGCTTCACTCAGCCTGGGATAAAACATATGAGCAATAAGAAAGATAATAGAAGGAAATCTTTTTATTAAGTTTTCGATTGCAGAGAGAGTAAGAATCTTTTCTTTTTTCGGATAAATAAGGTCAAAACCTGTATGTATGTTCAGCAGTGCCCCAAACTCATTCATCGTTTCATAAGCACAGAATAATCTGTCATCATCCACACAAAACCCCTGAACGTAAGGGTGTAATTTGAACCCTATAAATTGGTAGTCTTTGAGGCACTGTTCAACAATGACCTTTTTATCGCTATTTTCCACATGCAGCGAACCGAAAGGAATAATGGTTTTGTATGTTTTGCCTAAATTGTAATTGAAATTATTCAGTTCATCTGTTTCACAGGCCTTCATTGGATAAACGAGGTTGAATATGTATTGGATTCCAGATTCCCCTAATTCTTGTATCAGCGTATCAACTTCAAATTTCTTCCCGGCCGAAGGGTGGCCGGCAAGAACCTTTCCAAGCCAGATAGAAAGACCATCTAGACGTCTCTGAGGAAATATGTGGACATGCGCATCAATTCCTTTATATCTCTTAAGTCGCCTCATATCATCTCCATGACACATACCATACACACGCCACTATCCCCACAATGGGGGCAACTATAATACGGCACCCGGTTGATCCCACAGGAGGTTGACCCAGCCAGATACTTGAACCATTCACATGAGTGATCCTCATATAAAAACATGGCAGATATATCTGGAACGATCTGAAACAATAATTTTTTTGAAGAAACGATAACGAGTTCAGTAATGTAGAAGCAATCATGTACTTCTGCCATGCTGATTTCTTCACGTGGGTTCTTAACCCCGGCAATTTCATATGCTCTTTGAGCTGCCAAATGGGCCTCGGGGAAAGAAGTAAAGTCATACCTCCTCTTAAATGAATAAAATTAACATCCCTGAAAGTTGGGCTTCCTTTTTTCCAGAAAGGAAGCTACACCTTCCTTTGCATCTTTACTGGCAATGGCCACATTTACCATAGAGGCCTCCAGTACCAGTCCTGTTTCAAGATCCGACTCCATTCCATAATTTACTGCATGCAAAGCCAGTTTAACGGCCAAAGGACTCTTCGAGCAAATCTTTTTTGCAACCTCCAATGTCTTCTCTCTGAGTTTCTCCTGCTCAACTACCAAATTAGCCAGGCCCATGTTAAGGGCGTCTTGAGCGCCAATAAGGTCCCCGGTAAGCATGTGCCATAACGCCCTTCCCTTTCCGATTATCCTGGCCAGCCGCTGTGTTCCTCCGGCGCCAGGTATCACGCCCAAACCCAATTCCGGCAATCCCATCTTGGCATTCTCTGATAATATCCTGACAGTACAAGCCAAGGCTAGTTCACAGCCCCCGCCCAGGGCTAAACCGTTTACCATGGCAACCACCGGCTTTCCCATATTCTCAACTTTGCGTGTCATTGCCTGAATATTTCTTGAAAATTCAAATCCCTCTTTTATGCCCAAATCCACGAACTCGCTGATATCCGCGCCTGCCATGAAGGCTTTATTACCAGCTCCTGTCAAAACCAGGACTTTAGTATTATCCTCCTTTTTGACAAGGTCCATGGCATTCCCGATTTCACTTACCGTTTCGGTATTCAGAGCGTTTAGTTTGTCAGGGCGATTAATGGTTAATATCCCCCGCTTCACCTTCAACCTCATATTTTATGTTTTTAAAATCCATTTTCTAAGTCTCCTTACCTGCTTATTTTGTTCATGTCACGAACATCGATTATTGATTTCCAGAAGAAATACGGATCACCACATCAAACCGTTTAAGGCAACCCCAGATTCGTATTTTTTGAAGCGTCATTTCCCGAATTTAGCCGGTCCCGTGAATGCCTCACCCTTGTAAAAACACTCTTTGGAGAGTTCAAAATCAAGAAACATAGCCATCTGAGTATCTGCCCCGATGTCTAAAGCTCGCTTGGCTTGCTTGACTGCAATTGGGGAATTTTTAGCAATCTCATCGGCAACAGATAATGTTTCTTCAATTAGTTTACCTTTTTCGGCTATCCAGTTGTAAATGCCGTATCTCTCAGCCTCGCTGGCTTCAATGGTTTTGCCGGTTAAAATCAGCTCTTTCGCACGACTCATCCCCACGATAAGCCGCAGCTTCTGAATTGCACCCATAGATGGAATCATTCCCCATTTTATTTCTCCCTGACCAAAACGAGCTGACACTGTTCCAATCCGCATATCACAGATCAGGGCTAATTCTGCGCCACCTCCAATTGCCGGGCCATTAATCGCTCCGATTATCGGCTTAGAAAAATTTTGCAATTTTCGAAAGAAAGGAACCATGTTTTTCTCTCTGTCAATAAGCGCTTCCTTTTGACTCAAGCTCCTTCGTTCTTTAAGGTCAAGACCAGCACAGAACGCTTTTTCACCTTCACCCGTCAAAATAATTACAGCGATCGCATCATTCCATTCAGCCTTGTCGAATTCTTCACGCAACCTGCAGATAACATCTCTATTAATTGCGTTAGCTTGTTCTGGTCGGTTTATCTTGAGCAACAATATTTTATCGATAACTTCAGTTATCACTGAGTCTTTATGTCTGATGCCATTGTCCCTCATTAAAACCTCCTCACCCCGATAAACGGGATAAGTACCTTCACGAAATAATTTTCTGCCGGAAACGCGCAGAAAATTATTTCTAAGGTACTAAAAAAAAGATTAACCAGCAAGGACTATTTGTCTAACGATAAAAATTTTATCGCATTTTCTCTCAGTATTTTGACTTTTACGTTATCCTTTATTTCCATCTCCATTAACTCCTTCTTCCCGCGGGCCAAACCTATTCCGTTCGTCCCCCACATCACCTTGTCTCTGCCCCGCCCACTCCCTATAAACTCCTGCTGATAAGTCTCGAGGCTCTTGGGCATATAACCGGATATATCCCCATAGACATTTGGGTGCTTCCAGACCATATCACACCATTCCCTGACCCAGGGCCAGCCAGTATGGGACAAGTTAATTTTAAGATCTGGGAAATCCATAACCACCTCATCAATCGCCATTGGGTTTCCAACCCAGGATGGCAGAGGTTCAGCCGAATGCCCGGTCTGCATGCTTACAGGAATATTCAGCTCACTACATTTTGCGTAAAGGGGATACAATTTTTTATCATTAAAATGAAGTCCAAAGCCCAATGAGTGCACACACCCAACCAAACACACCCAACAACA
>CAYVMK010000339.1:0-3247 GCA_964452445.1 uncultured Desulfonema sp.
AAGCCCTCTGGCGGAAGATCTTTGTAGAAAAAGTTGATCCGGGGTGGGATGAAGTATCTCTATTGGAAATAATTGATCTTGTCGGAGGTGGCACACCTAAAACAGAAGTTGCGGAATATTGGGGTGGCTCAATTCATTGGCTTTCTGCAAAAGACATAACTGAAAATCACAAAAATTTTATAGTCCAAACAGAAAAAACTATTTCCGAAGCGGGTTTAAACAATAGCTCGGCAAAACTCCTTCCCAAATACTCAACCATTATTTCTGCGCGAGGTACTGTTGGAAACTATTGTATTCTCTCTTCTCCAATGGCATTCAGTCAATCAAATTATGGAATATTGCCAAAAATTAATGGATGCTATTTTTTCACATTCTTACTGATTGCATTTATTGTTGATGAGCTTAAATCAGCATCTTATGGTAGTGTCTTTGATACGATAACAACAAATACATTTAGAGAACAAAAAATAATTTTGCCAGAAAAGGACAAGATTTTATTCTTTGAAAAAGAAATAAAATATTATTTTGACAAAATATATAATAATACTCTCCAAATCCGCACGCTTTCCCGCTTACGCGATACGCTGTTGCCAAAACTAATGTCCGGAGAAATGAGGGTAAATTTATGAGTAACCTTTTATTACCATATGATGCTTTTCTCCGCTCGATAAAGCAGAATATTGATAATGAACATGTATTTCTGCTCGGAGCGGGAGCTTCCGTCAGTTCTGGTGTTAAGCCAGCGGAAGACTGTATCTGGGAGTGGAAGAAAGACATTTTTGTTTCCAAAAACCCCAATCTGGCCAATCAATATAAGGAGTACAAAGCGGAAGCGGTGAGGAACAGTATTCAAAGATGGCTTGATAACGAGGGTTGCTACCCACCACTACATGACCCGGATGAATATTCTAAATATGCGCTGATAGCTTACCCGATTGATGACGTCCGAAAAAAGTATTTTAAAAATATTTGTCGTGGCAAGGAACCTTTCATCGGATATAAGCTGCTGTGTTTATTGGCGCAATTTGGGATGATCCGCTCGGTCTTTACAACCAACTTTGACGGTCTGATTATAAAAGCCGCGTATCAAACGGGTCTCACGCCCATTGAGATTACGCTGGATATAGCCGAACGCATACACCGCCCGGCCAGCCGAAATGATTTGCTCTGCGTGGCTCTTCACGGTGACTTTAAATACGGTCCTTTAAAAAATACAAATATCGAATTAGACGCGCAGAACGAAACGTTTGTGGATGCCTTGTCTCATCATATATATGACAAAAATTTAATTGTTTCTGGCTATAGTGGGCGTGACCGTTCTCTGATGGATGCACTAAAGAGAGCCTATGCAAAAAAAGGCTCAGGTTTATTGTTTTGGTGTGGCTATGGGCATGAAATAAAGCCGGAGGTGGAAGAGTTACTACTTAAGGCCCGCGAAACCGGAAGGCATGCCTTTTTTGTGCCTACGGATGGTTTTGACAGCACTCTTGTTCACTTGGCTAGAAACTGTTTTGAAAACGAGCAGGAATTCAAAGCTAAAGTCGAACAAACACTTAAGGCTACGCCAGGTGATACCGAGGTAATAACGCCTTTTTCTATGGAGGTGAAACACACTAATACCATTATCCGAAGCAACCTGTTTCACTTGTCTTTTCCAGCGGAAGTATTCCAATTTGAATTGAAATTCACCGACAACGAAAAGCCTTGGCAAACGATAAAAGAGCTAACAAAAAACTCTACCATCGTAGCTGCCCCGCTAAAGAAAATGATATATGCCCTCGGTACTCTTTCAGATATCCACAATGTCTTTGGCAGCAGAATAAAGAGTGAAATTAGCCGTACGCCAGTAAGTATAGAAGAGCTTAAACACGGATCGGTTTTTAAGAATTTATACCGAAACACAATTATTAATGGTATTTGCCAAGAGCGTAATCTAATGACTGATGGTTATGCTATATTTTGGCAATTGTCTGACAAAAAGCGTATAAATATCGGCAGCGAGACTTTTGATATATTCGAAGCAGCGAAGATCTCATTATTTTTTGACCATAAGTACGCATATATTAGTCTGAAGCCGGCTTTTGCACTTACCAATTCAGAGCAGGTAGCAAAAGCGACAACAAGAGAAATAGCCCGCATATATTATGAGGGACTGCTTAGGCGACAACCCAACCCCAACTTTGACGTTTTTCTGAGCAAATGGAAAAAGATACTATTTCCGGATGGAACAAGATTGCGTTTTGATTACCCACCTCAGTCCGCCAGTGGTTTCAAGTTCTCAATCAGCACGGACACGATGCACGTTAAGTTAATGAAAGCAAGGACAGAATCCGGGCTAAAATTTTTCCCAAACAGCTTCAATCAGAAAACTCTTGTTCATGCCGGAATACAATATTTGGAACCCCAGTTAGATTTTATCCACAAAGACACCGGAAAAATAACAAGAGACTTTCATCCGATGCGGGGATTGGCGAATAATCGGCCCTATGATTTTCCGATGAATGGTAACGTGTTTGACAGCGAAATTAATCTTGGCGTTATATGCCCGTTATCCTTTAGTGATAAGTTCTTCCGTTTTTTGAACCGCCTAAATCAACAACAAAGTGCAGGAGTATACAACCCTGACTATTTGCTCGACTATCCCGGTTTTTTATCTGCCTATGGTATACCGCTGAACATCCCGCACTCAAAAAGTGGGTGTTGGCAAGACTGCAACCTACCTGAGAATCTAAAAGATAAGAAGGAAACTGCACTGGCATTGTTAGCCACTATCAAGAATCGGATTGAGCGGCTGGAGACAATCAGTAAAAAACTGGTGCTTGTAATTTTTATTCCCACTATCTGGAATGTTTTTACCAAAATTGATGATATGCGGGAACGATTTGATCTGCACGACCATATTAAGGCTTATGCTGCTCAGCGTGGCATTGCTACGCAGTTTGTTCGGGAAGATACACTGAGCGATCCACTTGCTTGTCAGATTAACTGGTGGCTATCTTTATCTTTTTATGTGAAAGCGTTAAGAACCCCCTGGTTACTGACAGGCTTAGATACCAAAACTGCGTTTGTCGGTCTTGGCTACAGTGTAAATCATAAAGGAGAAAGACAAAAGGTTGTTCTGGGCTGTAGTCACATTTATAATGCAAGTGGGCAGGGTTTAAAGTACAAGCTATCAAGAGTTGAAGATTGTTATATTCTGAAGAGTACCGTATTTTACCAAAAAAATAAATCAAGCGGTAAGTCTCAA
>CAYVMK010000340.1:0-3246 GCA_964452445.1 uncultured Desulfonema sp.
GAAGACGGGCAGTGTAGTCGTGATTGAAATCAATCCGCGCACTTCCCGCTCATCTGCGCTGGCTTCAAAAGCGACGGGATTCCCCATAGCAAGGGTATCATCGCTTCTTGCAGGCGGGCTGACTCTTGATGAAATTCCCTATTGGCGTGACGGAACTCTCGATAAATACACTCCTTCAGGCGATTATGTTGTAATAAAATTCGCGCGATGGGCATTTGAAAAATTCGAGGGTGTGGAGGACAGGCTGGGGACGCAGATGAAGGCTGTCGGTGAAGTCATGAGCATCGGGAAAAACTACAAGGAGGCTTTTCAGAAGGCAATCCGGAGCCTTGAAATAAACAGGTATGGGCTTGGTTTTGCCAAAGACTTTAATGAAAAGCCTCTTGATGAACTGATAAATATGCTGAGGATACCGACAAGCGAACGTCAGTTTATTATGTATGAAGCGCTTCGCAAGGGAGCCGATATAGCTCAATTGTATGAAATTACCCATATAAAGCCATGGTTTATTCAGCAGATGAAGGAGATGGTCGATCTGGAAGAGATTATTTTGAAACATAAAGGGCGGCATCTTCCCGACGAGCTTCTTGTAAGCGCCAAAAAAGACGGCTTTGCTGACCGGTATCTTGCAAAGATTCTTGGCCTTTCGGAAAAAGAGATCAGGGCGCAGCGGAAAAAGCTTGGCGTTGTTGAGGCGTGGGAGCCTGTCCCGGTCAGCGGAGTTGAAAATGCGGCTTATTATTACTCGACATATAATGCGCCCGACAAAGTGGGTGTAAGCGGAAGAAAAAAGATCATGGTGCTTGGCGGCGGTCCTAACCGTATCGGCCAGGGTATTGAATTTGATTATTGTTGTGTCCATGCGGCTTTTGCCATCAGGGATGCCGGGTTGGAGTCGATTATGGTCAATTGCAATCCCGAAACCGTATCAACCGACTATGACACGTCTGATAAATTGTATTTCGAACCTCTTACGGTAGAAGATGTTTTAAGCATATATGAGAAAGAAAAACCGGAAGGAATAATCGCACAGTTCGGCGGGCAGACTCCGCTCAATATCGCAAGGGAGCTTGAAGAGGCGGGTGTAAAAATCCTGGGCACCTCTCCCGACACCATCGATTTTGCCGAAGACCGCGATCAGTTCCGCAAGGTTATGCGCGAACTCGGGATTCCGCAGCCGGAGTCGGGTATGGCCATAAACATGGAAGAAGCAAAAGGGATTGCAGATAGGATCGGGTATCCTTTAATGGTTCGTCCATCCTATGTTCTTGGCGGCAGGGGGATGGAGATCGTTCAGAATGAGGAAATGCTCCGGCGGTATTTAAAAGCGGCTGTGAATGTTTCGACCGAACGGCCGGTATTGATAGATAAATTCCTCGACAATGCGATTGAAGCGGAAGCCGATGCGATTGCAGACGGAACAAACGCTTTTGTGCCGGCTGTCATGGAGCATATCGAGCTTGCCGGCATTCATTCGGGCGATTCAGCCTGTGTCATACCGCCTATAAGCATACCCCCGAAACACATAGAAACAATCATGGAGTACACCAAAAAAATTGCGGTCACCCTGCGTGTGGTCGGCCTGATGAACATTCAATATGCCATATACGACAATTCGGTTTATGTTCTTGAGGCTAATCCGAGGGCATCAAGGACCGTGCCTATTGTATCGAAGGTATGTAATATTTCCATGGCAAGGCTGGCAACCCAGATCATTCTCGGTAAGACTCTGTCGGAACTTAAATTAAAACAGTGCCCCATTCCGCATTACGGGATAAAGGAGGCCGTATTTCCCTTTAACATGTTCCATGAAGTTGATCCTGTGCTGGGGCCTGAGATGCGTTCAACCGGCGAAGTACTCGGCCTTTCAACATCATACGGAAGGGCTTTTTACAAGGCGCAGGAGGCTGCTCAAGTTACACTTCCTCTCGAAGGAAGCGTATTGTTTACTGTAGCCGACAGGGACAAGGCTGCTGCTCTTGAACCCGTCAGGCTGTTCAGGGACCTCGGATTTGAAGTTATGGCTACAAAGGGAACGCATGAGTTCCTCAAAGAAAGAGGGATAGAAGCAACTCTTGTGTCCAAACTCGGTTTTGGAAGGCCTGATCTTGTGGATGCGGTAAAAACAGGCAAAATAAATCTTCTGATAAATACGCCGAGCGGAAGGAAGAGCTCTGAAGACAGTTCGGATATCCGGAAAGCGGCCATAAGGTACAAGGTTCCTTACATAACAACTACCGCGGCGGCAGTTGCAGCGGCTAAGGGCATTACGGCAAGGCGCGAAGGGGATTCGAAGGTGCGTCCGCTGCAGGAGTATCATGCCGGTATAAAGTAAATTCGTAACTACTCACGTAGTCAGGCTGAAGGTGTTTAGACTGAAGGCTGAAGGTACTTGAAAAACACGATCGCCGCACTTTGGTGGAGAAACAGCAGATTTTTGCATCAAACATGGCTTCAAAGTGTGCAGTATTCCCGCTTTTCCTAACAGTCTTCAGCCTTCAGTCTATCCACCTGAGTAGTTATGTAAATTCTTATTCAAGATTATCGGATGACAGAAAGGTCGTCGATGAGAAAACCTGAACGCCCGGATAAAATGAAAATCGCCATGCTAGGCTCTTTGCCGCCGCTTCGGGGGCTCAGCAGCTATTGTCTGGAACTGGCATTATCAATCGCAAATCTCGTTGAAGTTGAATTTATTTCTTTTAAAAAGCTCTATCCTGCTTTTATCTACCCAGGCGGCGGACTTGGGGAGGACAACACATTTCCGGTTATCAGGCATTCCGGATTGAAAGTAGAGCGCAGGATTACATGGTACAATCCTTTAACATGGTTGAGGGAAGGGCTTTACAGCCGAGCTGAATTGCTTCATGCCCAGTGGTGGAGCCTGCCTCTTTTTCCGGTTTATGCCGTTGTCTGCTGTTGCTTTAAAATCAGGCGCAGGCCCGTGGTCATGACTGTGCATAATGTTCTGCCGCACGAAAATTCGATTGCGTACAAGATGCTGTCCAAATTGCTGTTTGCGCTGTGCGATCATTTCATCGTCCATACCGGAATCAATAGACAGCAGATGATTTCGGAATATGGAATCCGGCCCGAAAGGCTGAGCCTGATCCCCCACGGCACACTCGATTTTCATGTAAAACAAGAAATTGAAAGGGAATCGATACGAAAAGAAATGGGGTTTGACCCGGATAATAAAATCATACTTATTTTTGGGGCTATCCGTTCTTACAAGGGAATAGATAC
>CAYVMK010000341.1:0-3245 GCA_964452445.1 uncultured Desulfonema sp.
TGTCTTAAATTAGACGATTTTCAAAAGTGCAATTAATGCAACGTTTCCGATAATTACAACGCTTGGCCGGGGGTTTCAGTTATCGCAAGAAACTGACGGCGACCCCTTTCTGCTGGCATAAACCCCCGGCCATGATTTTAACCCCTGGGAAATCCAGTATCGGAATAAACATGATAGGATTGAAAAAAAGGAGGTAAAAAATGAATCATCGAATATTGAAATTAGTTCCTAAAAAACCACAGCCAAAGGAGAAAGCTAAAGCCCTGCAAACTGACATTGATCCGAAAATCATGGAAGATATCAGAACAATTTTAAACTCTAATAATCCACTGGTTGTTAATGGTTTCAAACAGACCCTATCGGCATATAAGCATTGCTATGAAGTAGAAAGAAGGGGGATGAAAGACTTAAAGAATTAGAGCGTGGCATTGCGCGGCTTGAACTGTATTATGGGATAAAAAATTAATATATTTCTATCATGCTTGGCCGTGGGTTTCGGTTATCGTAAGAAATCGACAGCGCGAAACCCCTTTCCCGCTGGCATAAGCCCACGGCCAAGGCCCTTTCAGGGAGCGCAAAAAGCGCGGCATGCGTTTAATAACAAAAAAGGGGTAATTATGATAAAAGCATTTTTTCTTGACTTCCGGAAGCGACTTGGTTAACTTGTAAACAGACAAGTGTCTGAAAGGGGGATGGTATGAGCGATAAGTCAGACATCAGATCTATAACTCCTAAAGATTTAATCCTTCGTTGTTATGGCCGGCAGATAGATCAGCAGAAATGGTATGGTGTATGCTTGGATCTTAATCTTGCCGTTGAAGCTCCTTCTATTAATGAACTTCGTGTAAAAATGAAGGAAATTATTTCAAGTTATTTAGAAACAGTTTTGGACACAGAAGATGTCAATTCTGTCCCCGATCTTTTATCTCGCCGCGCTCCTGTATATGATTGGATTATTTATTATTATATTGCTTTTATGTATCATATTACGCACCCGCCAAAGAATAAGCTGTTTAATGAATTTATACCATTCCATCTTACCCAGAATCACTGCTAATGGGAAAGCATTATCCCCTTCTCGATCAGGGACAGGTGGAAAATATTTTAAAAGCACTAAACTTCTCTATAAAACGCCAGCACGGAACAAGTCATTGCCAATGGGAAGGATATACAAAAGAAATCCGTAGAATTGTTACCGTTGACCACTTAAAAAGCCGAAAAGAAAAATATAGCCATAACCTTCTTTCCAAAATGATACAACAATCAGGCCTTTCCAAAAAAGAGTTTTATTCCCATCTTAAATAAGATTTTTGTAAAAAATTCTTTTCTATTTTGATGTTTTGGGAGATCCCCGGGGATAACTGTCACCAGCGTCGGAAAGGGCGGACCCGATCTACTGCCCCTGGAGAAATCAAGGGGTTTTTATTACCTAAAAAGCGGGACAGGAGCGGGATAAAAGCGGCCATACAAAGAAAAAGGGCTTAACCTTGACTTGGCTAAACCCTTGATTTACTTGGTGGAGCTGAGGGGGATCGAACCCCTGGCCTCATGACTGCCAGTCATGCGCTCTCCCAGCTGAGCTACAGCCCCTATTTGTATCCGGCCAAGTAACAAAAAGAGCGAAGAGTGTCAACATCAAATTTAACAATTCCAAGTTAACTTATGTTAACTTGTTGACAAAATCCCGGACAGAAAATAATATTCAGTGCTCCGAATCAGAGTAATGCCCGGCATAAAGCCGTTGATATTTTGGTGGATATCAGTCATTATTATCTCATTTGGGGATTGGGAGGAAAACCCTCGCCTTTAGGCGAAGACTTCAGTTCGAGTTTTGCCAGAAAAGGGTTCAAGCGTTCAAGGGATCAAGGGGTCAGGTGATGGAAGAAATGCTTTTCACTTGGACTCTGGAATCCTCGACCCCTAAAACCACCGGCTTTAGCCGGTAGGTAGTTTATTTGTTTGGAATAAAAGGTTTCGTTTATGATAAGAAGCGTAGATACAAGACGGATGGCTTCAGGCAATAGCCGTAAAAAAGCAGGTGTGGATGCGTTTAAGGAATTCGATGCGACACAGTTATATTGTCCAAAATGCAAACGGGCGGTTCCTGTGAGAAAACGCCTGCTTCTGGTGCTTTCCGAGGGTGATAAATATGAATACCTGTGCGCATTCTGCTCCGAATCGGTCGGGACAAAGATTGACAGGAAAGCAAAGCCATCAACTATAATTCGATGAATTATGAACTGCCGTAGTCAATTTTCACGGGGAAAAAGGAATAGAGGGAAATAATATGCTTGATTTTATGCGAAAACATGCCGGCTCCTGGATGATAAAAGGGCTGTTGGCCATTATTGTTATTGTATTTGTATTCTGGGGAGTTGGAAGCTTCCGTTCACGCCAGGCAAACAGGGTTGCTCTTATAAACGGAGAGGTTATTACAGTCCGTGAATACCAGGAGGCTTACAACAGTCTTGTGGAGCAATTGCGCTCAAGGCTGGGAAACAAGCTTAATGAAGAGACGCTGAAGACTCTCAATTTGAAGAAGATGGCATTGAATCGTCTGATCGACAGAAGGCTTCTTGTCGGCGAAGCGGAGAAACTGGAATTCGGGGTTACCGATGAAGAGCTGTCCCGGACAATAGGAAATATAAAGGCGTTTCAAACAGACGGCGTTTTCCGCAAGGAAACGTATGAAAGGGTTCTGAGCCGTAATCATCTGACACCTGAAGAGTTCGAATCTTCCGTCAGGGAATCCCTCATGATTGAAAGAGTCGGCTCCTTCGTGACGGGCAATGTTAAAGTATCGGAGAATGAAGCCCTGGAATGGTTCAAGTGGAAAAACGGATCAGTAAATGTTGATTTTGTTCACTTTGATCCTGAAAAATACAGGGATATAAATCCTTCGCAGGAAGAGATAAAAGCTTTTTTTGACAAGAAGAAGGAGAATTATAAGACCGAGGAAAAAGTAAAAGTCAACTACCTGTTGTTCGATTATAACGCTTATGCCGCAAAAGTTGAGGTGGAAGATAAGGATATGGAAGAATATTATGAAAACAACATGGATAAATTCAGGCGCCCGAAAACGGTTGAAGCAAGCCATATTCTTTTCAAGATCAACGAGGGCGCAGGCCCGGCGGTGATTGAAGATATGAGAAAAAAGGCGGATAATGTATTAAAAATGATAAAAGAGGGACAACCTTTCGGAGAGCTTGCGAAAAAATATTCCGACTGCCCCAGCAAATCGGCAG
>CAYVMK010000342.1:0-3229 GCA_964452445.1 uncultured Desulfonema sp.
TTTCTTTAAGCACGCGATGTTATTTGATAGATAGGACTGAACAAAAACACCCTGGTTACGAAATAAGTAACGGTTTACGGTTCTCAGTTTACGGTTTATATTCAATGATTAGATTCAAGTTTTTGCCAACTGTTAACTGTAAACCGTAAACTGTGAACAGATACCTTTATTGTTCTTTTTCTTTGTTTGCCGCCTCAATAATCTTTTCAGCAAGCTGAGCCGGCACCTCATCGTAATGGGAAAATTCCATTGTGTAAATGCCGCGGCCTCCGGTCATTGATCTTAAATCAGGCTCATAGGTCAGAAACTCCGACATAGGCACATTGGCAATGATTACTTGGTTTTTGCCTGCCGTATCCATGCCAAGAACCCTGCCCCTGCGGCTGTTTAGATTCCCCATTATATCGCCCATGTATTCATCGGGTGTTGTAATCGTAACTTTCATTATCGGTTCAAGAAGAACCGGCTTTGCTTCCTGGACGGCTTTTTTAAACGCAATCGATCCTGCGACCTTGAAAGCCATTTCAGACGAATCCACAGCGTGAAAAGATCCGTCATCGAGAATTACCCTGAAATCAACGCATGGAAATCCTGCGAGGACACCTTTCTGGCAGGATTCCACAATGCCTTTTTCAACGGCAGGAATATATTGCCTGGGAATGGAGCCTCCCACGATAGCATCGACAAATTCAAATCCTTTTCCTCTCGGCAAAGGCTCCATCTGTATCCAGCAGTCACCGAACTGTCCGTGGCCGCCTGACTGCTTTTTATGCCTGCCCTGAACTCTCACCTTTTTCTTGATTGTTTCCTTATAGGGGACTTTGGGAGTATTGAGCTGTGCATCGACATTGAATTTTCGTTTTACTTTTTCAACTACGACCTCGATGTGAACCTGGCCTCTTCCCGACAGAAGGATTTCTTTTGTTTCGGCATTACGTTCAAGTTTTAGAGCGCTGTCTTCTTCCAGAAGTTTCGACAGAGAGATAAATATTTTATCTTCCTCTCCTTTAACTTTTGATCCGACCGCAAATGATATGAGTGTCGGAAGGGATTTCGCGCATTCAAATTTTATCTTGCTGCTTTCATCGCACAGTGTATTGCCTGTTGCGGTCTCTTTCAGCTTGGCAACGGCAACAATCTCGCCGGGTCCGGCTTCGGTTATGGGTTTCTGTTCTTTGCCGGCAATCGCCAGAAGCTGGTTATAACGCTCCCTTGAGGATTTATTGACATTGTAAAAATTTCCGCTTTCTCCGAGAGATCCGGACACGATTTTCATTATTGAAAGACGTCCGGCATAAGGATCAGCGACTGTTTTAAATATAAAGGCGGAAAACGGAGCTTCAGGATCAGGGGCCCGCTCGATTGTTTTTCCGCCGTCATTAGGATCCGTTCCTTTTCTGGGCGCCTTTTCAAGAGGTGAGGGCATGCAATTTACAACCAGTTCCATAAGAAGATCGATTCCAATATCCTTTATTGCGGAGCCGCATATAACCGGAACAAAGGCGCCGGATATGGCGCCTTTTTTTAAAGCTGCCTTTATCTCATCATCTGAAAGAGCTTCACCTTCAAGGTATTTTTCAATCAGCTTGTCATCCGCTTCGGCAATGTTTTCAATAAGGGCTTCTCTTTCCCTGTTTGCCGATTCCATCATATCCGCCGGAATTTCACCTGTTGTCACTTTACCATCCGAACCGTAGCTATGCAATTTCATGGATATAAGATCCACAATACCCTTAAAACCGGATTCGGATCCTACAGGCAACTGAAGTATGATCGGTTTGGGTTGAAAAATATTTGCCGCATCCTTGAAAGTGCGGATGAAGTCCGCACGTTCCCTGTCGAGCTTGTTAATGAAAATAACGGATGGAAGGCCTAATTCCCTGGCATAATCCCAGGCCATTTCGGTTTGAACTTTTACGCCGTCAACCGCATCAATTACAACCACAACTCCGTCTGCAGCCTGCATGCTGTTTATGGTATCGGTAAAGAAATTCTGATCACCGGGGGTATCGATAAGTGAAATAATATTTTTTTTCCAGTTGAACTGATGGAATCCGCTGCTGATGCTTATGAGCCGTTTTAATTCTTCCGGCTCAAAATCCATAACAGTATTGCCGTCCTCAACACGCCCGAGTCTTTTAATGGCGCCGGTTTTGAATAACATGATTTCAGATAGAGATGTTTTTCCGGAACTACCGTGACCGACAAGCGCTATGTTTCTTAATTTGTTTAACCTTTCACTCATTTAAGCTCCTCTCTATATAGTATTTTGATCGGCTGTACCTGAAAATATGAACTTTTTATGCATATAGTTTAGATAGAATAAAATCAAGCCCAAAATCCCTAAAATTACCGTTAACTTTTTATAGATTATCTCCGAACCTGACGGCTTCGTAAAGAGTACATTTATTACCACGAAGGTCACGAAGAGCACGAAGGATAAAAAGTATTATATTATATTTTCAGCTTCGCGTTCTTCGTGGTTTGATAAAAATATTATGCTTTTACGACTTTTTACGAGAGCATCAAGCTTCATGTAAATGAAAAATTCCTTATTCCCTTTCGGGCCAAGTATGGGAGAGTCGATAACGCCCTCGATATTTAATCCGGCTTCGGAAAAGAAATCCGACAGGTTTTTAATGACTTCTTTGTGCAATAAGGTGTCTTTTACCACACCTCCTTTTCCGACCCTGCCTTTTCCGACTTCAAACTGGGGTTTAATAAGGGCTATAATACCCGCATTATTTTTCATGAACTTCAAAATGGCCGGCACTACTATTTTTAAGGATATGAACGAAACATCGATTGTAACAAAATCAACTGGCGAGGTAATCACTTCGGATGGCATGTATCTTATGTTTGTTCGTTCAACAGGAACTACTTTCGGGTCTTGTCTTAATGTCCAGGCCAGTTGTCCATACCCGACATCGACTGCGAAAACCTTTCTTGCACCATGTTTCAGCAGGCAATCCGTAAATCCGCCTGTCGAAGCTCCGACATCAAGGCATATACGTTCATTGACATTGATGCTGAAAGCCGTTAATGCCGCTTCGAGTTTTATTCCGCCCCTGCTTACAAAAGGAATATCTGTTTCTTTAAGAGCAAGGGAATCCTCTTTAGCGACTAAAAATCCCGGCTTATCCTGAATCCTGTCATTTACGAGGACTTTTCCGGCCATGATAAGACTTCTTGCTCTCTCCCGGCTTTGTGCCAGTCTTTGTTCATGTAG
>CAYVMK010000343.1:0-3228 GCA_964452445.1 uncultured Desulfonema sp.
CAAAGGCACAAAGTGAGATGTGAGAACGTCAAACATCGAACATCGAATGGTGAATAGGAAGAGCAAGTGGCAGAGTGGGATTTTAACCACGAAGAACACGAAGAGCACGAAGAATAAGATAGGCCGCCTGCGGCGGGGAACCATAAACCAGAGACCAGGATTCAAGGAGAGGAAATGAGAAAGAGAGGATTTGTATCGGGAATGTGCGTTGTTATTGCGGCTGTATTTGTTTTATGCGGGGTATCTTACGCCGAGCAGAAGGTGGGATATATAAATTTGCAGAGGCTTGTCAATGAATCAAAGATGGGGGAAGCCGCCAAGAAGGATATAGAGAAACTGAGGATGCAGAGGCAGACCACCGTCAATAACAAGCTCGCCGAGGTCAACAAGTTAAAGGATCTTCTGGAAAAGAGCGGAAAAGGCATGTCCGCCAAGGAGAGAAAGGATGTTACCGAATCTCTTCAGAAGGTTTATAAAGAATACCAGAGGCTTCTTGCCGATGCCAGAGAAGAGATTACACGCGAGGACAGGGAGCTTGTAGCGGTCATCCTTGAGAAAGCCGACGGAGTTTTGAAGGCGGTTGCAAGGAGGCAGAAATATACGATGATTTTAAAAGATCCTAATACGGTAGGCTACCTGGATCCTTCGGTAGATATTACCGATGAAGTGGTGAAGGAGCTTAATAAGTAAAAAGTGAAAGGTAAAAAGTAAAGAGAAAAGATTCGAGGGTTCAAGTGGGATTTTTAACCACGAAGAACACGAAGAGCACGAAGAATATAAAGTAGTCCGCCTGCGGCGGGAAACCAGAAACCAATAGATTTTGAAACCACTAAGAGCAAGAAGATTTTAAATATTTAAAAAGAGATAAAATATTTTAATAATGGAATTTGATGAATTATCCAATAAAGTAATTGGATCAGCTATTGAAGTCCATAAGGAATTAGGCCCCGGTCTTTTGGAAAACACATACAAACAGTGTCTTGCGTATGAATTGAGTAAGGCAGGTATTAAATTTCAAATAGAGGCTGAATTACCTGTTAAATATAAAGAGGTATCCATAGCCTGCGGTTATCGCATTGATTTACTGGTAGAGAACAAACTTATAGTTGAGTTAAAAAGTGTTGAAAAACTTAATTCCATTCATGAGGCGCAAATATTAACCTACATGAAACTCGCAAAAATAAATACAGGATTATTGATAAATTTTAATGAGAAGAGATTAAAAAACGGGATTAAAAGATTTATTTTATAAATTTCTTCGTGTCCTTCGTGCTCTTCGTGGTTAAAAAAATACCTTTGCCCCTTCATTTTTACTTTATCTCTTCGCATGCGCATCGGAACCCGAAGAGAAAACTGCTGTAACCGGGTTCGTACCTGTCCCTGTTCGCCGATCTGAGACTCTCCATGCTTTCAGTGAAAGAGCCTCCCTTTATGACACGCTCTGTGCCCTTTTCAGGTCCTGCCGGGTTGCTTTCCGCCCTCGGTCCTGTGCCGTACCAGTCTTTGCACCACTGGTAAACATTTCCTGCCATGTCGAGGAGCCCGTAGAGGCTCTGTCCTTTCTCGTAGCTTCCTGCCTTGGAAGTTGATCCGGTAAGATTGTCGAAATTTGCCGTGGTATCGTTCGGTTCGGTGTTTCCCCATGGATATTCGTTTCCGGCAGGCCCTCTTGCTCCCTTTTCCCACTGTGCTTCCGTCGGAAGATCCTTGTTCGCCCATTTACAGTAATTTGATGCGTCATTATATGAAACCTGGCTTACAGGGTGATCATCTTTTCCTTCTATCGCTGTCATGCCGTCCGGCATTTTCCAGCTCGCGCCTTCCACCTTTTTCCAGCGCTGGCCGATTCTCACCATGCCTGCGCCTTCTTTTTCGGCATCGGTGACATATTTTGTCTCTTCCATGAATTTTTTGAACCGGGCATTCGTGACAAGATTTTTGTCGATGAAATAATTGCCGAGAGATACATCCTGCACAGGTTTTTCTGCGTCATATGTATCGGAACCCATTTTGAATTTGCCTTCGGGAATGAAGACCATCAAGCTTCCGTCCCTGGGATGCTTGACCTCCTGGAATCCTTTTGAATTTAATTGCGCATTTTCTATCTTCACAGATGAGCTGATGCCGGCTCCACCCGACTTGTTGAGAACGAATTTGCTTAATCCGAAATAACCTGCCGTCAGCAGAACAACCGCCGCCGCCGCAATTGCGATCAGTTTTGTCTTCGATTTTTTTGCTTCCTCCGGAGGAGGCGCGGCTGACGGCTGTCGGGAGTCCGACGATTCAACCAGGGTGACATCTCCGTCTAAAATCATGGTTGCTTCGGCATCCGCTTCGGCGGCAATGGCTTCAGATCCGGGTCCGAAAGCGTTGCTGAACTGACGGAAATCCTTGAAACGGTTTGCGGGGTCCTTTTCCAGCGACTTTGAAATGGCCTGGCTTATATGTTTCGGAAGTGAAGGAGCATATTTCATCGGAGGGTCGGGTATTTCATTCAGATGGAAAAACATTACCTGGGATGTGTCGTTTGACGTATACGGCCTGCGCCCTGCGAACATTTCATAAAATACGAGACCAAGGGAATATATATCCGTTCTTACATCTATCACCTTGCTTTTATCGAATCTTTCAGGGGCCGTGTAATGAATTGAAAGCATGCTTGCGGCGGTATCGTGGGATGCGGTTGAGGACATTTTGGCGATGCCGAAATCCATGATTTTTGCATTTCCCTGATGATCTATCATGATGTTTCCGGGCTTGATATCCCTGTGAAGAATCCCGTTTTCATGCGCGTATTGAAAGGCATCAAGTGTCTGTTTGGCGATCCTGAATGCAAAATTGAAGGGCAGCAGGTCCTTCTGCTGCTGTAACAGCTTTTTTAATTCAACACCTTCAACATAATCCATTACGATTGAGTAGTTGTTCCCGTCCGGGAAAAATTCAAGTAATTTGGTTATGTTCGGATGATCAAGCTTGGCAAGGATCATCGCTTCATGGAAGAACTTTTTGACGACCTTTTCATTTTCAAGAGCCTGGGGGTTTAAAACCTTCATCGCGACTATTGCGCCCGTGGGAGACGTTGCCTTCCATACGCTTCCAAAACCGCCTTTCCCGAGAGAGCTTATGATTTCATAGTCGCCGATTTTTTTGCCTTCCATTGTATCCTTTTCCTTGTTATTGCGTAACTACTCAGCCACCGATCTACGCTGATCATCACTGATATTTTTT
>CAYVMK010000344.1:0-1689 GCA_964452445.1 uncultured Desulfonema sp.
TGTTTTGGATGTTTCGGGCCTCAGCTATCGCGGTGCTGGCCTGGATCGTGGTGGGTATTATCGGTCTAGTGGCCAAGCTGGTGACACTTTATGAATGCGACTGACATTGAATTAGCGGTAGCAAGTCATTTTAATTATCGCGTAAACGTCATCGTCCCAAATGTGTTTTGGGGTATTTACGGTCTACAGTATGAAGCTGATGTTGTGGTTTTGCGACAATCAGGGTTCGCTGTCGAGATCGAGATAAAGACGAATAAGGCGGATATTGAGCGAGACCTCCGCAAGAGACATCAACATCGGTCCCGGCTATTCAGAGAGCTCTGGTTTGCCGTCCCCGATCATCTGGCGCAGGATTCTAATATCCCGGAGCACGCGGGGATATTGGCTGTAATAGATACAGGGAGACATCACAAGGTCTCTAAAATTCGACCGCCGAAGATAAACAAGACCGCGATGCGATGGCCAGATACGAGCAGGACTAAATTATTACATCTGGGTGTGATGAGGATTTGGGGATTAAAATCAAATCTTATGGCGCAAAAGCAGCGCCTACGAAATAAAGGAGTCGTCAAATGAAGATACTACATTTTGCAGATATACATTGCCGGGAGAAAGATTTTGAAGAGGTCAAAAAATGCTGTCAAACCATCATAGACACGGCGAGAGAGGAACGGCCCGACGTTATCATAAACGCCGGTGACTCGTTTGACAGTCAGAACATTAAATTGGATTCAGACCCGGCGCGGTTTATTATGGATTTCCATCAGCAGCTTATGGAGATCGCGCCTGTTGCGGTGGTGATAGGGACCCCCTCACATGACGGCAAGGCAGCAAAGGCGTTGTCGTACTTGTCCGGGAAATACAACCTTATCGTTTCGGAACGCCCGGAAACTTTGTATTTGACAGGAGCGGATTTATACCGGAAACCACCCTCACAATATAAAGGGCATGACGCCATAATATCGATGATCCCAACGCCCACAAAACAGTATTTTCAGGGCGTGGGAGGCATACAATCAACAGATGAGCAGATAGGGTCGGCCATGTCTGCTATTTTCGCAGGCTTTGGCGCTGTCTCAGATCAATTCGACTGCCCCCATATCCTTGCCGGCCACTTTCAGGTAGGCGGGGCCTTTATTTCTGAGTCTCAACAGCTTGTAGGCCGTGACATCGAGGTCTCACGGGATCAGATCGCACTGGCAAACGCGGACCTGGTCTGCCTGGGGCACATCCACTATGCGCAAAAGATCGGTGATAATATTTTTTATTCAGGGTCTGTCTACAGGAAGGATTTCGGGGAGATGGAGCGCAAGGGTTTTTATATCCACGAGATCGGAGGGGACTCCCGGTTTATCGAAACCCCAACCCGCAGGCTCGTAAAGATCGAAGCCGATCTTACAAATCCAACCCCTGATCTCAACATTTACGACCTGGACGCCTTTATCTACGCCCATCCTAGAGACACCATTAAGGGGGCTTTTGTGCGTTGTCAATTCCGGCTTTGGCAGGATGAGGCGGCAAAGCTGAACAAGCCAGAGATTGAAAAAACCTTGTTAAGCCTGGGTGCGGAGGCTGTAGAGTTCAGGTGCAGTTATGTTCCACGTGAAAACGTCCGTTCTGCAAGGATCTTAACCCTTTCCAGCCTACGGGAAAAAATTAGGGAGCGTGCAGAACTCAACAAAGAAGAGG
>CAYVMK010000344.1:1789-3221 GCA_964452445.1 uncultured Desulfonema sp.
CTTTCCAGCCTACGGGAAAAAATTAGGGAGCGTGCAGAACTCAACAAAGAAGAGGCTCCGGAATCCGTGCTATTGAAGGCAGATGCTTTAGAGTCTTCAACCAGGGATGAGGTTGTCGGCCATGTCATTGCTATCTGAGCATATCCCGCTAGAGCCCATCTGCGCCTATTGCGAGCACTACACCTTTAAAACTCGTGATGACGGCGGGTGGGCGTTTTGTAATCTCTATGACAAGTGGTTTACAAAACAATTAGAACGAGGATCTACACCAGCGGGGGAGAGGACATGCCCGAAATGGATTCAGAAGGGGACGTGCAAACAAGTTTGATTCCGCTTGCCGATATCGTCAAGGCCTTGGTGGCGGAAGCATCAAGCAGGAGGCACCCCAACCAAATTCGCAACATCAGAATTTTGTGCAAGGAGCTGGCAAACTCAGCAACATGCGCATTATCAGATATAAGGAGGATCTTAGATGAAAATTCATAATACCCGGTTACGTGGATTTATCGGTATAAAGCAGGGCCTGGGTTTGGATGAGGTATCCGTTGACCTGTCAGGCGTTAATGGCCTGATCGCGTTTGATGGACCCAACGGTAAAGGAAAATCAACTCTATTAGAGGCAGGGCTACAGCCCTACAGGTGTTTAGCTTCCCGCAAGGGAGCTTTGCAACACCATTGCTTTTTGAGGGATTCGGAACGGGAACTCAACTTTTCCTACCAGGGTGATGACTATCGGACCCTGGTCAAGATTGACGCACAGTCAGGGCGTCAGGAGGGATTTATCTGGCGCGGAGGTGAGCCACAGGTGAACGGCAAGGTTGCCGAATATGACCGCTACATCACCGAGCTTTTCGGATCTTCAAACCTGTTTTTCAATTCCGTTTTCTGCGCCCAAAATTCAAGTAAAATCTCCGACATGACCACGGGTGAACTCAAGAGCCTCTTCTCTGAGTTCCTACGCCTTCAGCGTTACATTGATTTTGAGGAGACCGCTAAACAGTGTGTAAGGATGCTGCTGGGACAAAAAGAGAAGTCGGAGCAAGAAATTGAACGGTTGAGCCTGGACATCGGCACCAAGTTTGCCGGGGTCAGTGAGAGGCTAGAGGCGGCACGGGAGAGCCACGCCCTGAACTCTGAATCAATCGCGGATGCAGCCATGAGGGTTGAAAAAACTGAGGCGGAGCTTGCGGAGGCCAATAACGCAGCGGCAAAAAACGAGATCATTAAACAGCAGCTTTCGGCGCTGAGAAAAGCAGAGACAGAGATTGAAAGCGAGTCCACGGCCCTTGAGTCTCAATCGGCTGCGGAGTTGAAGGCGGTGAGGGAAAAGGCCCTGGATATTGTTGCTGCCATCAAAAGCCTGGAGGATATCCTGCAGGATAAAGACAAAATTGCCGAGGCGCAGGAGAAAAAGGGCACACTGACCACGGCC
>CAYVMK010000345.1:0-3214 GCA_964452445.1 uncultured Desulfonema sp.
ATAAAAGAAGTAATTATATGTCGCAAACCCGCATTAGGGGGTGCGAAACTTGAGACACAACACTTCCGGCTGTAACAGGGGTCCATTTACCATTATTATAAACTTCACCAGCTCCTGAATGAATGAAGATTTCGTGTTCCCAGTCATGCGAATGTCTTGGTGAACTCCCTGATGCAGAAACTTCAAAAATCCGCATGCAAAAATTTTCTGCACCGTCGTTTTTACCGATAACAACCCGTCCCGCTATTCCTTTCGCTGTTCCGCTGTCAAAAATAACAGGTTTGACATCTGTATACTGTATGATTTTCATAAACTCCTTATTCAGAGACCAAAGCCTCTCTCAAGTTTGAAATAAATACGCCGGATATCCCTTCTCATTATAAAATACATAATAAGGATGCCATATTCAATTGCAAGACGGGCTGCATATTATCAGCCGGCCTTGCTTCTCTGTTCCCTTAAAAAGACATCCAGCGCTTCAATTACGACCACGGCGATTGATGTCTTATTTGCTTTGGCATAAGACTCGACTCTTTCGGCAAGCTTACAAGGAATTTTAATTTTAAATTCCTGTGTCAAATCAGCACATTGATCCTGAAAGCTCTCTTTTTCCATATATTATTCTCCATACAAAACATGATGAAATTATAAAAACCCGTCGATAAAATAAGCCGTATGGAAGATAAGATACTACATAATATACGGGTATGGCGAGACTTTTTTATAACCTTCTCTAAACTTAACGCTTTCTTGATTGCCCTGACTTCCGAAGGGATTACGGTGTGCGGACTCACCCCTGCGCTGCCTCAAGTCATCCCTGTAAAAGGAGGTTCTTATTAATAAATAATTAACATGACCTGAATAATTTCCTAACAGACCATCTTTATCTTCCATCTTTAATCGAAAACGAATTTTATTTTTAACCGATGAAACATAAACAAAATTAAGAGAATAGATTTTATCAATTATACTTCGACAATGAAGAAGGAAATTCTTATCAATAATATGATTAAAGGAGTAGGGCAGCATATGACCCAATTAATTAACGAAATCTGGCTTTCTCGAATTGCTCATATTGATTATGCATTTCAGCCCATCGTCAATATTCATTCAGGGGTTTGTTATGGATATGAAGCGCTGTTGCGTAATTATGAAGCGGCAGGCTTTTCATCCATTTTCGAACTTTTTGATACGGCATATCATGATCACGTTCTGCATGCAATTGATCTGCAACTTCGCGAAAAAGCCATAACCAAATTTTCGCAACTGGAATGGAAGAATAAAGTCAAACTGTTTTTCAATCTCGATAATCGGGTATTGAACTCCGCGGATTACAAACCCGGAAACACACTCAATACACTGAAATTTTCTGATCTGTCCCAGGATGCGGTCTGTTTTGAAATTTCAGAACGGCACGAACTGGATCATAATCAGGAATTAGCAGATGTTCTGAATAATTACCGGGCTCAGGGATATAAAATAGCGGTTGATGACTGCGGTGCCGGATTTGCCGGATTGAAACTGCTGTATTACATCCGACCGGATTTTATCAAAATAGACCGCTTCTTTATCAAGGATATTACCGACGATCTAAACAAACGAATCTTTGTCTCGAGCCTTGTCAATCTTGCCCATATTCTGGGCAGCATCGTTATTGCCGAAGGTGTTGAAACAGTGAAGGAATTTTACAGCTGTCGAAATATCGGGTGTGACCTGATTCAGGGTTATCTGGTTCAGCGACCCGCGGTCGATATCGGCTTGCTTCAAATCGGTTATGATCATATCAAGTTGCTGAGCGAAGAGGAACAGCGAAAAGAAAAATCCGGTGATAAGAAACTTATTGATATGCAGATGGAATACATCGAGCCGGTGTTAAGCTGCGCCAATGTGTTTACTGTATTTGAAAAATTCAAAACCCGTCAAAACCACACGTTTTTTCCGGTCGTCAACAATAACCAAGAACCGCTTGGCATTATCAGTGATAAAAGTTTCAAGAATTATACCTTTTCACGTTTTGGCAGCCAGTTGCTTCAGAATCCGTCAATCGGAAAAAACCTGAACAGGTTTATAACCAAGTTTCCGATTACCGATATTCACACACCTGTAGAAAAGATCCTGGAAATATACACCCAGAATGAACATATCGAAGGAATCATCATTGTGGACAACCTCAAATACAAGGGGTTTCTGAATGCACGTTCCCTGTTGAAAGTGCTGAACGAAAAAAATCTGATCATCGCCCGGGATCAGAATCCACTGACCAAATTGCCCGGCAACACTCTTATTCACAAATATGTCTCAGAAGCCCTTTTGGAAACCGATATCCCGTATTTTATGGTCTATTTCGATTTTGACAATTTTAAACCATATAATGATACTTATGGATTCCGCCAGGGAGACCGGGTCATTATGCTTTTTTCGGAATTACTCAAAATCCGGGCTCAAACTATCAATGGATTTGCCGGGCACATTGGAGGTGATGACTTTTTTATGGGGGTTAAAGGCATGGAACTGAAAGAATTTTACTCACATGTCCAAAAACTGGTAGGTCGCTTTAAGAACGATGTGTCAAGTTTCTATGATTCGGAAGCCATAGAAAAGGGGTGTATTTTAGCCAAAGACCGGGAAGGGGAAAAAATATCTTTTCCATTGATGACAGTCAGCGCTGTCATTCTGGAGCTTCCGGCTCCCCGGTCATTTGAATTCTCTGTCGAGGAAATCGGGAAAAAAATGGCAGATAAGAAAAAATCAGCAAAAAACAGCGCGGAAAAAATTTGTGTCGTCCGGTTGAACGACACAAATGAACTGGTCATGATATCAAATGACTGGTTTTATGGTGAATCTTCATCAGCGCCTTTGCACCGGTTGCAACCGAAAATTGACTTGAGTGAATTCAACTCCCCCATACTCCCGTGATGCGGTTTTTAAATCCATATTGATAGGGCGATTCTTACATAATGCAGAGCCCGCATCGCTTGATTTGAAAGAGGCCTTGCAGTCGAATGAATATCTGATAATCCGAAACGGCAGAAAATCCGTTCTTGGGGTTTTTGATCCGGTTATTGGAAAAATCCGTCGTGTAAACAAAAGCAATGTTTATGGAATAATGCCGGAAATACCGATTTTGTAACTCATGAAAGGATAAAAATGGCACTGAAACTGGTTAGGGTGTTGAAATTTACTAATATACCGTTTATAATGTCTCCAAACTTTA
>CAYVMK010000346.1:0-3206 GCA_964452445.1 uncultured Desulfonema sp.
ATCCCAAAAAATCAGCAAAACACATAAAGTCGCTTATTGCGGTGAAGGAGCAGATGAACTCTTTGGTGGGTATTACTGGATGCATTCACACCCTCTCGGTTTAGGGGATAGACTCAGGACAAGATCGGCAAATGTAAACAATGGAAAGACAAATATAAATGAATACATAATGAGAAAGTTCCCGGATGATGACTCAAAAGAAGCGTATATGAGGCAGGAGATATTCGACTTATTGATGGGACCCGGATTAACAAATTGTCATTTGTGGAGCGTTGACCGGTCAAGTGCTGCTTTCTCATTTGAGGCACGTCCATTATATTTGTATGATGATTTAATAAAATGGGCGCTATCGCTTTCAATTGAAAATAAAGTTTCATCCGACTTGAATACAAAGTTAATATTAAAAAAGTATGCTCTGGAAAGCGGCATACCCTTATTAAATGAAATTGCAGGCAGAAAAAAGATAGGCATGCCATATGCGTTAACTAATTCATTAAAAAAGCTTATTTCATTTTCAGAAACGGAATTTAAGAAAAAGAAAGGAAAAGTTGCCTTGCCCCATGAAGAATTTGAGCTGTACTTTAAAACCGATATTGAAAAATTTATGTTTGATCGGTTTTATCATATATTTATTGAAAACAGGGGAAATGATATTTTTGGTGCAACAACAAATTTTTAGTAATAGATTGGGGAAAAAGGGGCCGGGATTCTCCGCCTGAGGCGGAAAGGGTTCAGGCGGTTGTTTTTTAGTGATTTTATCAGAGCGTTAGCCTCCTCTCAACCTCCCTGATATCTCTCTGAAGTTCTGACAGACTTTCCTTTCACTGGAATCCTTGAACCCTTGAATCCTTGAATCCATAGGATCAGCAACCAATCCGGATTTGATCCACCCTATATAATTGATACAAAAACTCAAAAACAGTTGACATCAGCCATAAACTGTCATACACAGCAACATTCGGTAAGCGGGCATAACTCAGCTGGTAGAGTGCAAGCTTCCCAAGCTTGGAGTCGCGAGTTCGAATCTCGTTGCCCGCTCCATTTAAAGTCCGCCTTTTCCATATAAAAAAGGCTTTTTCGGCAGGGTCGATGAATATGTGGTTTGGAGAATCTTTTTGAGTATGTTTATTTTTACAAACATGTGATTTTTCTCGATCCATTGTTATAAGTAGTACCCCTTTAAAAGGAAACGGGCGATAGCCCGTTTTTTATTTTAATTGGATGAGTATAATTAAAATAATGAAGAAATACAAAGGAAATACCAGGGCAACAAAGAACGAACCTGTAACCGGCCTTTTTTCTCCGGTAACCAGGGAAGATATTATTATTAAAATCAAAGAGTTTGCAGATCCGCTGTGTGAATCCGAAGGAATGGAGCTGGTGCATGTTGAGTGCCAGCGGGAGACGGGGGGCAGAATTATTCGTCTTTATATTGATAAACCGGGGGGTGTCACTTTAAATGACTGCACCTGCATAAGTCGTCAATTAACTGATATTCTTGATGTAAATCTTGACACCAACTGGGCGTATAATCTTGAGGTTTCATCTCCCGGGACTGATCGTCCTATTGGAAAACCGGAAGATTTTGACCGCTTTAAGGGAAATATAGCAAGAATCAGAACTTCCGTCCCCCTTGAAGGACAAAAAAATTTTGAGGGTCTGCTCCTTGGCTTTTATGACGGAATTATTAAACTTGAAGTGAACGCCAAAACGGTTGCTATTCCCTACAGGGAAATCACAAAGGCGCGGCTTTTCAACTATAACGGAGAAAACGGATGCTGATATCAGAAATAAAACGTGTCGTTGATCAGGTCAGCCGGGACAAGGGTATTGAAAAACAGATCCTCATCAAGGCAATTGAAGAAGCTCTTAAATCTGCTGCCAGAAAAAAGTATGGTAATAAAATCGAGATCGAAATTCAATACAGCGAGGAAACCGGTGAAATAGAGGTGTTCCAGTTCAAAGAAGTAGTTGAAGTCGTTACGGACGGCATTACGCAGATTAGCGTTGAGGAAGGCCATAAACTTGATCCGGAATGTGAAATAGGCGACAGCATGGGAACCAAAATGGACACCACAACTTTCGGCAGGATTGCAGCCCAGTCTGCAAAGCAGGTAATTATACAGAAAATGAAAGATGCCGAAAAAAATGCCGTTTATTCGAGCTTTATCGACCGGAGAGGGGAAATAATAAACGGTATTGTACAGCGTATCGAACATTCGGGCGACATTGTTGTCAATCTCGGGCAAACTGAAGGTATTTTACCTGCAAGGGAGCAGGTTCAAAAAGAAACATACAGGCGTGGGGACCGAATAAGGGCTCTTCTATCCGAGGTTCTGCAGGATTCGCGCGGTCCCCAGGTCGTTCTTTCGAGGACAAACTCAAATTTTCTGATAAATCTTTTCAAAACGGAAGTTCCGGAGATAAGCGAAGGCATTGTCACCATTATGGGAGCTGCCCGTGAACCGGGAGTGCGCTCTAAAATAGCAGTATCCTCGAATGATTCCGATATCGATCCTGTCGGCGCCTGTGTCGGGATGAAAGGAAGCCGGGTTCAGAATGTTGTTCAGGAATTAAAGGGCGAAAAAATTGATATTATCCCCTGGCATGTCGATTCCGCAAAGTATGTATGTAATGCACTCTCTCCTGCTGAAATAAAAAGGGTTATTATCGATGAAGACAACCATGCGATGGAAGTTATAGTTCCTGATGAATCCCTTTCAATAGCCATCGGGAAACGCGGTCAGAATGTGCGGCTGGCTTCAAAGTTAACCGGCTGGAACCTGGATGTTCAGAGCGAATCGCATTATGACGAAGCTTTGAAAAACGGCTATGATTCTCTTATATCCCTGCCGGGTGTGGGAATAAATCTTGCCAATTCTTTAATTGAAAAAGGGTTTACATCAGCCGGAGAGATAAGCACTGCCTCGGTAAGCGACTTGACTCAGATAAAAGGCATTGCAAGAGAAAAAGCCGAGAAGCTTATACGCTCGGCGGCAGAGGCGGTAGCAAAAGGTGAAAACAACCCGGAAGAAAAAGAAACACTAAAGGCAATACCGCCGGACAAGGATTCCGGGGGTAATTTATAATAAAGCGGAGTGCGGAATAATTCTGTGAATGACCTGTTAACAACAATATTTAGGGGGACTGAATGGCAAAGATCAGAGTATATGAACTTGCCAGAGATCTTAATATGACGAACCAGG
>CAYVMK010000347.1:0-3199 GCA_964452445.1 uncultured Desulfonema sp.
TGTGTTGGGTGTGTTTGGTGGGGGTGGTTTCAATTATCTTTTCGGATGAATAATCAAAAATATTTCTGGCTAGAATGTTAAACGTTATGAGAAGCGCAAGCCCTGAAAAGAGGAAGACCGCGAGAACTTTTTCGATCCTTTCCAGAAAGTCGTCTATCTGTTTAATAAAACGCATCTTTAATCTCTCCGGCCCCTGCTCTACGACCTTTGGCTCCCCGGCTGCTCTATCCGGACGTTTTATGAGTCTCCCTGTACTCCTTTACTATCTCCTGAACCCGATTAAAGAGTTCTCTGGAGTAAATTTCAGGAATATTTTTTTCATACGTCTTTACCGCACTATCCTGAAAAGAGCTTATCTCCTGTTTCAGAGGCAGAACAAATTTTATACCCGACTCTTTCAGCGCCATTCTTGCCTCGTCATTATCACGGCGTGTCAGTCGTACCAGTTCGGCGCAGTATTTCCTTGCGGCATCCTTTAAAATTTCCTGATTTTTCCCGGACAGTCCGTCAAATGTTTTTCTATCCATCAGCAATCCGCCTGTTGAATTAACCATCGGATAATCAAGCATATATTTTATCTTTGTATGCCACTGGAAAGCGACGGAAGCAAGGATGGGGGAATAAAATGAATCTATCATGCCGGTTTCAAGTCCTGTGCTTACATCGGACAGATGAAGCGGATATGTCTTTATTCCGAACGTTGAAAGAAAGGTCTGGGCAACCGTATCACCTTTCCAGACCCACATCTTTATATTTTTCAAAGCATCCTGTTTCGATATTTCAGATGATGAAAAAAAATAGACAAAACCGGCTTCCACAAAACCCAGCAG
Organism: uncultured Desulfonema sp.; assembly: GCA_964452445.1. Taxonomy (GTDB): domain Bacteria; phylum Desulfobacterota; class Desulfobacteria; order Desulfobacterales; family RPRI01; genus RPRI01. Next base: position 831 of record CAYVMK010000347.1, read on the forward strand.
GATATAATTCTTCCGGGCGAAACCGGCGGCAAATTCGGTGTAAAGCTTCTCTTTTACATAATCTATTTCTCCGTAGTCCCTAAAAAGGAGCGGGGCTTCAAGAATGCGTATTTCCGGCAGAAGAACCCCGAGCCCGACACCCGAAAAACCTGCGGCATGTATTCGTCCTGCCTGCATCTTCCTGATTATATCGAGCTCATCGCCGCTTATGCCGCCTGCATACACTTTAAATTCAATCTCCCCGTTTGTCCGCGCCCTCACCTCTTCAGCCATTTTATGAAGAGTCTTCGTCCATGCGCTCCCTTCAGGAGTAACCAGCGCAATTTTTATTACGGTTGCGCCGGACTGGTTTTCTGCGCAAAAGAGAATCAATATCACCAGAATAAAAACGACTGAAATACGAATTATTTTCATTTATATTTTCTCATGTTTTCCATTTATTGCAGCTCCCCGCAGCAAGCCGCAGGGAATGCGCTTGCTATTGCGGTTCAAACAAAAGACCGGTTGCCTGAAGATAAATCTTTGCTCTTTGCGCCGCAATCGTGTTGTAAAAAAGATACTCTTTTTTTCTGCCGGAGTATTGCATGATGCCCTCCATCACTTCTCCAAATTTCTCTTTCTCCTGTCTTCTCCAGAGATAATACCGGCCGTAGTAAAGTTCGGCGAGCAAAAATGCGTCACCTTTGCGTTCTTTTAATCTGTTATAGTGAAAAAGCGACAACTTGAGTTTTTCATCCGAATAAGGCGGCACAGATGAGTAATAGGCAATGAGAAACAGATGGGCTCCCCCGTAATAATAATCCGGATCAAGTTCCGTCACCCGGTTCATTATCTTTTCCGCAAGGTAGGCTTTTGAAATAAAGTATACCGAATCCCGGTTCAGGTTTATACATGAGCCTAGGTTAAATCCGTACCAGAAAAGAGCCGGAACATTTTCTCTTGTCATCTTTTCTAAAAAAATATCCGCCGAGCCCGGATTTTTAAATTTTTCGTCCGCTTCAGGATAACTTGTTTTAAGCGCCCTGAGAGCGTAATCGGCGCCCTTCATGTAATACCGATTTACGCTTTCCTTAAGCCGCCGCTGTTCGGGAGAATCGGAACGATCTGATGTCAAAAGAGAGGCTTCAAGCTTTCCCTCAAAAAATGCGAATGAATAGGAGGCATAAAGCCTTGATAAAAGAAGAAGCAGCCTGTAATTGTCAGGGCTGTTTTCAAGGAGCGCTTCAAAAAGCTTGATATTGCCCGGAATGGCCTTCTCCAGCATTTCAAGATCATCATCCTGCTCGAAAGCCGCTGCGCCTGTCTCGGAAATGGCCGCTATTTCATTGATAACAAACATTCTGGGTGAACATGAGAACAGGCAGAGAACCGGTATGATGCATAAGATGCATAAAAAGAGCCGCTTTAAGATATTCAATCTTTAATCTCCCATTCCATCAATCCCCCTCCCTGTCTGAGATAAAATTCATCATGCGGGAACGGCCCTCAAACGATGCCCCCTCCTTGATATCAATTGAGCGGGCGGATATGTCGCCCGATATTCTGCCTGACGGTTGAATGTCAAGTTGCCCGCGTGCAGCCACATTTCCCGTAATATTGCCCTGTATTGATATATTTTCAGCTTCCACATCAGCCTCAATAACTCCTGAAGCGCCCACAACAATGCTGCCGTCTGTTTTAATTGAGCCTTTTACCGAACCTTCTATTATAATGTTTTCTTTACCCGTAATATCGCCCTCTATTCTTGAATTCCTGCTTATCAGAGAAGCCGATTTTGAATGTAAATCAGCAGTCCCGGTTCCTTCAAAGAGGCTTTTCTTTTTTATAATTCCGGCATTCCCGTTTTTCTCATCATCAGTAAATTCAATACCCGATCCAGGTCCGATACTCATTCTCACTTCACCGTCAAAAAGAGCCCCCTCCATCACAGAAAAGAGCGGTGTGACAATGATGCCTTTTATGTTTGCAGTCGTATCAAGATGAACCCTTCCTGAAGCCACAAGAGACCCCTCTACAAAACCGCTGACGGATATTTTCTCCGCCTTGAGTTCACCGCTTATTTTTGATGTGCCGCCGATTTGCAGCTCCCCGGTCAAGTCAAACACCCCGTTTACCGGCCCCATAACGATAATATTGTCGGCTCCGGAAACAGTTCCGACTATATCCATATTTCTGCCGAAATATGAAGTCCCTTCCGGCAGGGATACCCTCGTCATTTCAAAAGGATATTTTTCTTCCTCTTTTTTTTTCCTGAAAAAAAACATTATAAAATGCCCTTCCGCTCTCAACCGATATTGACGGCTTCGTAAAAAGCTCATTCTGCTGTGTTGCGCTTCATCTTTCGTCATTGCAGCGTACCAAAAAGTACG
>CAYVMK010000348.1:0-3185 GCA_964452445.1 uncultured Desulfonema sp.
TTTGCCTAAAAATGGGCAGCTTTTTTACTTGACTTTCTTCTGGTGCTCTATTCAGGTAGGCACAGAGGAGCAAAGGTTCAGAGGCACAAAGCAGAGGATAACATAGCTTTGTGCCTGAGTAGTTACTTAAAATATGGCGGAGTTTATTATGATAAACAGAGAAAGGTTGATGGATACGTTTCGTTTTCTTGTCGGGATTGACAGTGTTTCAAGACAGGAAGGCGACATTGCGGAAGAGTTGAAAAAGATACTTGAATCAATGGGAGCGGAAACAGTTTTTGACGGAGCCGGAAAAATGACAGGAAGCAACACCGGTAACCTTATTGCAGGATTTAAGGGCAATAAAAAGGTTCCTCCCCTGCTTCTGAATGCTCACATGGATACTGTTGAACCAGGAAGGGGTGTTGTTCCAGTTCTTAAAGACGGTATATTTACAAGTGACGGAACAACGATACTCGGGGCTGATGACAAGAGCGCTATAGCGGTTCTTATTGAAATAATGACAGTTCTGAAAGAGAATAACATGCCTTTCGTGCCGATTGAGATAGTTCTTACAACATGCGAGGAAATAGGACTTATGGGCGCAAAACATTTGGACATGAGCCTTATTACAGCAAAATATGGTTATGCGCTTGATTCTACGGATACCGAAGGCATAATTACACGCGCTCCGGGCGCAAACAAATTTGAGTTTAAGGTTCACGGCAGGGATGCGCATGCAGGCGCTGCTCCGGAAAAAGGCATAAATGCAATTCATCTTGCAAGCAAGGCAATTGCGGCGCTTAAACTGGGGCGTATCGATAAAGAGACCACATGCAATATTGGAATTATAAATGGTGGAATAGCAACAAATATCATACCTAATCTTGTGAGTGTTAAAGGAGAAGTAAGAAGCCACGACGATGAAAAGCTGAAAAGGATAACAAATGATATCATCTCATCTTTTGAGAACGCTGTTAAAAACTACGGGAATAATTCATCAGACGGGCTTCCAAAGGTTGATGCTATTATTGAAGATGATTTTTCCAGAACAGACATTCCCGAAGATCACCCTGTGGTTGTTTTAGCCCAAAAGGCAGCTTCCAATCTCGGGCGAAAAATGGTGACAAAAACCACAGGTGGAGGAGCCGACGCAAATATCTTTTATGCTAAGGGCATAATTACGGGAGTTATCGGAACCGGAATGCGCGATATGCATACAGTGCGCGAATCCGTGAGTGTTGACGACATGGTGAAAGCCGGTGATCTTGTGCTGGAGATAATAAGGCTTCATACTCAGAATCCGTTGCCTGCCGCATGAAAGGAAATTGATAAATGCTTGCATATTTTGACTGTTTTTCCGGAATTAGCGGTGATATGACTCTGGGCGCCTTCATAGACCTGGGTGTTCCTGCAGACTGGCTTAAAGAAAGCATATACAGTATTCCCTTAACGGATTTTGACCTGTGTGTTTCGGTTGTTTCGAGAAATGGAATTAATGCAAAACGTGTTGAAGTTAAAATTTCTGATACTGCCCCCACAAGAGATTATTCCCGGATACATAATATTATTTCGCAAAGCTCCCTTTCCGAAAAGGTTAAGGAAAAGAGCATTTCGGTTTTTGAAATAATTGCTGAAGCCGAGGCTGGAATTCACGGATGTCCGAAAGAAAGGGTCCATTTCCATGAACTTGGAGGTGTTGATGCAATAGTTGATATAGTTGGAACGGCGCTATGCATCGAGTATCTGGGGATAACAAAAATATGTGCGTCGAAAATTCCCATGACCTCGGGTTTCGTGACCTGTCGCCACGGGAAAATTCCTGTTCCCGCACCGGCGACTATATCGATTTTAAAAGGAGTTCCGGTTTACGGGTTAGACATAACCCACGAACTTGTGACGCCGACAGGCGCAGCAATTGTCAGAGCTTTGTCAGAATCGTTTGGGGTTTTTCCTGATATGACGGTTGATAAATCCGGTTACGGAGCGGGAAAGCATGTCCTTGAAAATATTCCGAATCTATTAAGAATCGTGACTGGCAGATCTAATGAAAATACAGGTTATTCAAAAGACAGGATTGTGCAGGTTGAAACCTGTATTGATAATATGAATCCGGAAATATTCGGGTTTTTAATGGACCGTTTATTTGAGGACGGGGCGCTTGACGTTTACTGGATACCTGTTTTTATGAAGAAAAACAGACCCGGAACAGAGGTGCATGTCATTTGTCATCATGATAAAAAGGATAATGTAATAAAGCGAATCTTATCTGAAACTACTACGCTTGGAGTCAGATATCACGATGCTGAAAGGAGTATACTGTTAAGAAAAAACGTCGAAATCATTACAAGTTATGGAACAGTCCCTGTAAAATGTATTACAAACCCTGACGGAAGCACACGTTTTGTTCCTGAATATGAGGTTTGCAAAGAAATTGCCCTTGCAAAGAAATTGCCCCTTAAGATTGTTTATGAGAACATAACTGCTCAGGCAAATAGACTTCTTCACAATTCCTTGACAAAAATTGTGCCTGAATATAGAAACAAGCCATGAATGTTAAGGAAAAACTGGTTGTGTTCCTTGCAACAGGTTGTTTTGTTGGGAATATCCCTATCGCTCCCGGTACTTTTGGTTCTATCGCGGGGCTTTTATTTTGCTTTTTTTTATCCAAAGCGGATTTCCTGTTCGCCTCTCTTGTTGTAGTTGTGTTTATAGCTTTTGCGGTATGGATTGCCGGGGAAGCTGAAAAAATCATTAAACAAAAGGATCCCGGAAGTATCGTAATTGACGAAATGGCGGGAATTATGGTAACGCTTCTGGGACTTCCGTTTAATGTTGTTTCTGTAATTTCAGGGTGTTTTGTCTTCAGGTTTTTGGATATCATAAAGCCTTTTTCAATACGTACGATTGAAAATAGACTTTCAGGCGGAGCCGGAGTAGTAATAGATGATGTTGCGGCCGGGATAATAGGCAACTGCCTGTTAAGAGCAGTATTTTATGTAATAGGCTGAAGGGATCAGGCTTCAGTCTTCAGCCTAAACAAGAAAAACGGTAACTACTCAGGTTCAAAGTTCAACGGTTCAAGGGTTAAGACCGATTATGAAAAATAGAAAGCCCACAACCGTGAACTGTGAACCTTATAACCTTAATAGTTATGAAAGGTGATTGATATAAATTCAAAACAACCACCAAACACACCCAACACA
>CAYVMK010000349.1:0-3179 GCA_964452445.1 uncultured Desulfonema sp.
GGTTTTTTTCTTTCATTCAGATCTTTTATCGTCTCACTATCGATAAGCCCGAGATCATGTCCTGCCTCCATAAGCCGCAGATCGGCATTATCCTCCCGCAGCATGAGCCTGTATTCGGCCCTTGACGTAAACATGCGGTACGGCTCACGGGTTCCTCTCGTGACAAGGTCGTCAACCATGACGGCCATATATGCCTGGGACCTGTCGGGAATAAAAGGAGGCCTTTTCTGAACCATGCAGGCGGCATTTATGCCTGCCCACATTCCCTGAGCTGCCGCCTCTTCATAACCGGAAGTTCCGTTAATCTGGCCGGCCAGATAGAGCCCTGAAATCAGTTTTGTCTCGAGCGTCTGCTTAAGCTGGACCGGATTGACGCAATCATACTCAATAGCATAGGCCGGCCTCATGATTTCGGCCTCTTCGAGTCCTTCCACCGATCTCACAAGCTCAATCTGCACCTCGATCGGAAGGCTGTTTCCAAGGCCGCTTGCATATATTTCATCCGTGTCAAGCCCTTCAGGTTCAAGGATAACATGGTGGGACTCCCTTCCAGGAAACCGTACCACCTTGTCTTCAAACGACGGGCAGTACCTTGCTGAAACCCCTTTTATCACGCCTCCGTACAATGCGGAACGTTTAAGGTTCTCCAGCGCTATTTTGCGGCTTCTCTCATTTGTATGCCCCATGTAGCTGGGCATCTGCGGCAGGGAAATGCTCTGTGTAAAAAGGGAAAACGGCGTGGGATCACATTCGGAATCATGCCGGGAAAATGCGTCAAAATCTATGCTCGCTTTATTTAACCTCGGTGGAGTGCCGGTCTTCATTCTTCCGAGAGCAAAACCGAGCTCCTTCAAATGTGCAGGGAGACCGTAGGAGGCAAATTCGCCTGCCCTTCCTGCTTTCATGGAATTAAAACCTATATGGATGAGCCCGCTTAAAAAAGTGCCCGTGGCGAGCACAACCGCCTTTGCCTGATATCCAAAACCGGTATAATCCTCTATCCCTGCCGTTTTGCCGCCTTCGACTACAAGCCGTTCGACAAACACCTGCTTCAAATCGAGGTTCGGCTGTTTCTCAACAACTGCCTTCATTGCATTATGGTAGCGGGATTTATCGTTCTGTGTTCTGGATGAGTGAACGGCAGGCCCTTTCTTGGTGTTAAGGGTCCGGTACTGGATAGCCGTCTTATCGGCTATTTTTGCCATCTCGCCGCCCAGCGCATCAATCTCCTTTACAAGCTGTCCTTTAGCCATGCCCCCGATAGAAGGGCTGCAAGGCATTGCGGCAAGCTTGTCAAGGTCTATGGCAACGAGAAGGACGCTGCATCCCATTCTTGCTGCGGCAAGAGCCGCCTCACAGCCTGCATGGCCTGCGCCGACCACGATAATATCATAATATTTCTGATAAACACCCATTCTCTTTCATTCCGGAATATGGCAATTTGCCTCATTTTTTTCCGTACCAGCCCCCGAATCCCCGGCATCTTGACCCATAGAATTCTTTTGCTGAAATAATTCAACTTCCTTTTTTTATTAACACTATATATAATTAGTATCCATCCGTAAACAAATTTTGAACACAGGTGAATTTCAAATCAGGAGAGAAGCCTTGAAAAACAGGTTCTACGACTTAAATACATATTACAGACATATTTTCGGGTGCAGGGTACAGAAGATAACGGTCGACACAGGGCTTTCCTGCCCCAACAGGGACGGAACCATTTCAACCGGCGGCTGCATTTACTGCAATTCAAAAGGTTCCGGCACAGGAGCTCATGCCGGAGGGCTTTCGGTCCCGGAACAGCTTGAATCCGGAAAAGCCGCCCTTTCAAGAAAGTACAAAGCCAAAAAGTTCATAGCCTATTTTCAATCCTTTTCAAACACATATGCGCCCGTTGAAAAGCTGAAAAGCCTGTATGACGAAGCCCTTTCGGTTGAAAATATTGCGGGGCTTTCGATAGGGACAAGACCCGACTGCATAAATACGCCTGTGCTTGCGCTTCTTGAAAACTACGCAAAAGATTATCCTGTCTGGATCGAATACGGATTGCAATCGGCCAATGATGAAACTCTCCTGCTTATCAATAGAGGACATGATTACAAATGCTTTATAAATGCGGTTGAAGCAACAAAAAGAAGGGGCATAAAAATCTGCGCTCATGTCATTCTCGGCCTGCCCGGCGAAGAAAAAAAGGATATGCTTGAAACAGCCGAAGCGATAGCCCGTCTAGGGATAGACGGCGTTAAAATCCATCTTCTTTACGTTGTTAAAGGCACTAAAATGGAAAGTCTCTATTTAAGCGGAAAATACAGGTGCCTTGAACAGGATGAGTATGCGGGGCTTGTTTGCGATTTTCTGGAGCTTCTCCCTGAAGAGATGGTAATCCAGCGCTTAACGGGAGATCCTCACCGCGATGAACTTGTCGCCCCCGTCTGGTCTCTTGAAAAAGCAAAGACCATAGCCCTCATAAAAAACACCCTCGAAAAGAGGGATTCGCGGCAGGGAAAATTTGCCTCTTGATCCCGCTTCTTTATCCTGTTGACAGCCCGGTAAAAACAAACTAAATTTCAGAAAAACCCGTCTGGTCAATCCATGCCAATCCGGGACATGAGAAGAACAAAGATCTCAATCCATCAAGATGAATCGATAAAAGGAGGGAATCATGCCGACATATGAATTCATGTGTGAAAAATGTAAAAAACCTTTTACCCTGATTCTATCCGTAACGGAACATGAGAAGGGAAAATTCAAGTGTCCGAAATGCAAAAGCGGTGAAATAAAACAGCAGATAAGCTCCTTTCAGGCCAAAACCTCAAAGAAGAGCTGATAACTCTTGCATTGAAGCTCCCTGCCTCAATCCGCCTAAGGCGGACTGAGGCAGATTCGACCATAGGGAATAGCGTCTATTTTAAATTCGCTCGCTGTTTCGGTTCAACCGGCACACCGGAAAATTTACCGCCACCGCTATTCCGCGTCGGGTGAAGTGATTTTTATTTGGATCAATAGCAATCTGTTTGAGCCTCCAATATTAGACTATTTACGCTTTAGGTCGTCTAATATCTTTAAATCGCTATCAGGGGTTTGGCGAATTATGAGATCATCGCTTATGATAATTTCAGAGTCGCTGGAACTAAACCACCCTCGACTGCAAGTCGAGGGGTTTAATTTGAGTCGATTGG
>CAYVMK010000350.1:0-3152 GCA_964452445.1 uncultured Desulfonema sp.
CCTTACTGGTCAAAATAATCAGAAAATATCGGTTAATTTATTCCGAAAATCAACAACAGATCAATGTCGTGATAAGCAGTAGTTTAATATATACGCGATTCAATATACCTGGTTTCATTTTCAAAAGTATCATCTTACTTCTCCCGTATGTGATTTTAATGGACTCGAAAAATGCAATTTTTACCACGAAGGCCACGAAGAGCGTGAGATCAATTAACATGAAATGGCACATCGGGTCAATAAACTGCAAAAAACAGCCGGTCTTTCTGCACTTGATATTCCTTTACTTTTACTAAATTTTATCCTATGTTAAAAGCCAAATCCCTTCCCAAGGAGGTTTCCTCATGATCACAACAATCGCCAAAATATTGAAGGTGTTAAATTCCGAGACCGATCCCGCACAGATATGCCTTGCGATCAGTTTTTCTTTAATCGCGGGGCTGACGCCGATATTGAGCATCCATAATCTTGCTGTGCTTTTTCTGGCGCTTATCCTGAGGGTAAATATTTCGATATTTATCGTCGGAACCGGTATTTTTTCAGGCCTCTCCTACCTGCTCGATCCTGTTTTTCACAGGATAGGGCTCGGCGTTCTCACAGCCGAATCCCTGGAAGGATTCTGGACGATACTTTATAATTCACCCCTTTGGCGGATTGAACGCTTCAACAACTCGATAGCCATGGGAAGTCTTGTTGTTTCCATAGCGCTTTTTGCGCCGGCTTTTATTTTCAGCATGTTTATCGTAAGGCGCTACAGGGAGCATATTCTGGGGCGTGTCAGGAAAACACGGATAATGCAGATGATTACGGCAAGCCGCATATATTCGGCCTACCAGGCTGTTTCAGGATGGGGAGGCAATATATGAACAGATGGATTCGCTGGCAGGGACTTCTTGCTTTTCTGGTCGCGACGGTATCCATGTGCCTTATCTGGGCTCTGTTTGTTGATCCGGTTATAAAAAGGATTATAGAAAAGACAGGCACAAAGATTGTAGGCGCCAAGGTTGAGCTTGAAAAGGCGGACATCTCTCTCTTCCCGATAGGGCTGACCCTCTTCGGGTTGCAGGTTACGGACCCCGATGAGCCCATGAAAAATGCGGTCGAAATAGGGCGGATCGCGGGAACTGTTGACAGCCTTCAATTGCTGCGAAGAAAAGTTATTGTAAATGAGATGAGTGTCGAAGGGGTCCGCCTCGGGACGCAGCGCATAAGATCAGGCGCCATATCAAAAAAGACTGAAAAAGGCGGAAAAGACAAAAAGAAGGATTCTATACCAGGTCTTTCCATAATGAAATTGCCTGATATTCAGGATATCCTCGGGAAAGAAAATCTTCAAACCGTTCAACTGATTCAATCTGTTAGGTCAGATATCGAGGGCAAGAAGGAATTGTGGAGTAAAAATATTGCGGGACTCCCCGGAAAGGAAAAGATAGACGGATACCGGAAGCGAATCGAAGCGCTGAAAGGAACAAAAGGGTCGAAGAATATCGGGGATATCGGGGGAATCCTCGGCTCTGCCGGAGAGGTTCAGACTCTTTATAAAGATATACAGGCAGACCTTGAGTTGCTTCAGAAATCCCGGAAGGAATTGAATACATCCCTTGCAAATTTTAAAGATCAGATTGCTAAACTTGAGAAAGCCCCGCAGGAGGATGTCCGGCGCCTGTCGGAGAAATACGGATTTTCAGCGTACGGTTTGGCGAACATGAGCCGTTTTTTTATAGAGCCGGGGATAACCGCCTGGGTTGACAGGGGGCTATACTGGAAGGCAAGGCTTGAGCCTCTTGTTGAAAGGGCCGGCGAGAAAAAAGGAAATGCCGAAGTGGTCAAACCTATAAGGGCTAAGGGAAGCGATGTGCGCTTTAAAGAAAAAGAGCCGCTGCCCGATTTTCTTATTCGTGTCGCCAAGGTATCCGTACAGCTTCCAATGGGAGATTTTTCCGGGGCGATAAAAAATATCACTCCTGATCAGAATATTCTCGGTCAGCCTCTTTTGTTCGCATTTTCAGGGGAAAAACTTTCAGGTGTGCGGTCTGTCAGACTTGACGGAGCGGTAAACCGGGTTTCCCCAGGCTCACCTGAAGACAGCATCAATCTGCGCCTTGAAGGTTATAAAATACAGGCAAAGAGCATTTCGCAGGATTCATCCCTCCCGCTTACACTGGGAAAAGGGGATGCTGACCTGGAACTTAAAGCCGTGCTTGCTAAAGGTTATATTGATGCAACTGTGGCGGTTCAACTGAAGGGCGTTCGTTTCTCAGCAGGCGGGGCCGACGCTCAATCCGGTTTCGGCAAGGCGGTCTCTTCGGCGCTCTCGGGAGTATCAACAGTAGGGGTCAAGGCCAGGATAACGGGTCCTGCGGATAATTATCAGATGCAGATTTCATCCAATCTTGACGATATACTCAAAAATGCTGTCGGCTCAATAATAAAGGATCAGGTTGCCCAGTTTGAAAATAAACTGCGTGCGGCCATATCCGACAAGGTAAGCGGTCCGATTCAGGAAGCAAAAGGAAGTCTCGGTGGATTTGAGGTCCTTGGGGGAGAGGTGGAAAGCCGGATATCCCAATTGACCGGGATACAGGGCGCAGGAATTCAGAAACAGTCTCCGCTTGGGGGTTTCCAGCTTCCGTTTAAACTGCCTTTACAGTAATATGTATAAAAGCGCCCGAAGAGTCCGTCTTGACAGAGAATGGCCTTCATATTATTATCCCTCTTAAAAAAGGGTTAAATACTACATGCAGAGATTGCCAATATATTCGCAAACCAAGCCTCTTTTCTCTCGTGATTCACTTCCGATTGATTCATTTGATATAATAGGCGAAAACCGTATAGATATTAATTCCGAAACACAACCTTCCAAGTCTGCCGGACAAAGCACAGCATTAACTCAGATTGAACTTCTTGACCGTAAACTGTATCAGCGCTTTGAAAATAAGATGCAAGTTCAACCAATTCTCTCCCGTCAGATTGTGAGTTTTCAGGCAAACAAATCGAGACCTAATTATCGCTGGTATAAATACAAAGAAGCCTTTTCAGCATCTCTTATTGAGTATCTGCTGGATAAATACGGCATTCCCACCGGCAAGATGCTCGATTGTCAATGGGAAAGTAAAAGTGTACCAATTTCGGGAATTGAAAAGTGTACCACC
>CAYVMK010000351.1:0-3148 GCA_964452445.1 uncultured Desulfonema sp.
CAAGCTTTGCCGCAATCTTTGCTATCGGGAATCCGGTCGCCTTGGAAGCAAGGGCCGAGCTGCGCGAAACTCTGGGATTCATTTCAACTACAATCATATCTCCGTTCTTGGGATTCACGGCAAACTGGACATTAGACCCGCCGGTGTCAACGCCTATTTCTCTCATAATGGCAATGGAGGCGTTTCGCATCTTCTGGTATTCCGGATCCGTCAATGTCTGGGCGGGAGCCACCGTAATGCTGTCGCCGGTGTGAATTCCCATCGGATCCATGTTTTCAATCGAGCAGATAATGATCACGTTATCGTTTTTGTCCCTCATCACTTCAAGCTCATACTCTTTCCATCCGAGGACGGATTCTTCGAGCATGATCTGCCCGATAAGGCTTGCATCGAGACCTGCCTTTGCGATTATCTCCAGATCCTCAAAATTATACGCAACCCCTCCGCCTGTGCCTCCGAGGGTATAGCTCGGTCTTACTATAACAGGGAAGCCTATCCTTTTTACCGTATCCCTTACCTCATCCATGTTAACGGCGATACCGCTTTCCGGAATTCTGAGTCCTATTTTATTCATGGCCTTGCGGAAAAGATCCCTGTCTTCGGCCTTTTTTATCGATTCAATCGAGGCGCCTATCATCTCAACACCGAATTTTTCAAGCACGCCCATTCCGGCCACTTCAATTGCCGTGTTCAGGCCGGTCTGACCTCCAAGCGTGGGCAGCAGAGCATCCGGGCGCTCCTTTTCAATTATCATGGCAACCATTTCAGGCGTAACCGGCTCGATGTATGTCCTGTGGGACATGTCGTGATCGGTAATTATCGTGGCGGGATTGCTGTTTATAAGCACTACCTCGTATCCCTCTTCTTTCAAGGCCTTGCATGCCTGGGTTCCGGAATAGTCGAACTCGCATCCTTGGCTGATTATTATGGGGCCTGCCCCGATTATAAGTATTTTCTTTATGTCGGTGCGTTTAGGCATTTTCCATCAGCCTCACAAACTCGTTGAAAAGATAACGTGAATCATGGGGCCCCGGGGATGCTTCAGGATGGTACTGAACCGCAAAAAGGGGAAGTTTGCGGTGCCTGAAGCCCTCCAGTGTGTTATCATTAAGATTGATATGGGTCGTCTCTATATCTCCCTGACTCAGGCTTTCAATATCGACAACAAATCCATGGTTCTGGGAGGTTATCTCGACTTTACCCGTCAGAAGATTCTTAACGGGCTGATTTACCCCCCTGTGCCCGAATTTCAGCTTATAAGTCTTTCCCCCCAGCGCAAGACCGAGAAGCTGATGCCCCAGGCAGATGCCGAATACCGGTTTGTATTCCAGAAGCGCCCGGATAGTCTCCACAGCATAGGTGACAGGCTCCGGATCTCCGGGGCCGTTTGAAAGAAATATGCCGTCGGGCTTAATCGCCTTGACGGCTGCGGCATCGGCTGAAGCCGGAACGACAATAATTTCGCAGCCGGCATTTTCAAGGCGCCTTAAAATGTTGTACTTTATTCCAAAATCAAAGGCTACAACATGGAACCTCTTGTTTTTTTCTCTCCACACAGAGCCGTTTAATTCTTCTGTTTTCAGGCTGCACGGATAGATTTTGCCTTCCGACCAGAAATAAGGCTTATCCGTTGAAACGCCTCCCGCAAGATCGAGGCCCACCATGCTCGGCACTCTTTTCGCTTTCTCGACAAGAGAAGCAGGGTTTAAATCGGAAGTCGAAATATAAGCCCGCATGGCGCCTTTGTCCCTGATATGCCTTGTAAGGGCGCGCGTATCGAAGCCCTCGATCCCAAGGATGCCTCCCTGCTTCAGGTAATTCCTCAAGGTTCCGGTTGATCTGAAATTGCTCGGATACTCCTGGTACTCTTTGATCAGAAAAGCCGACACCTGGATCCTGTCCGACTCGACATCGTCATAATTGACGCCATAGTTGCCGATCAACGGATAGGTCATTACAACCATCTGGCCCCTGTAGGAAGGATCTGTGATCACCTCCTGGTATCCGGCCATGCTTGTATTAAACACCACCTCACCCCATGCTTCTCCAATGCCCGTAAAACTTCTGCAGGCAAAGGTTCTTCCATCTTCAAGAGCAAGCAGCGCTTTCATGTCATTTGTTTTCATATTATATCAACCGTAGGGTTCAAGGGGCCGAGGGTTCGAGGATTCAAGGGTTACGGAAAATTTTCATACTCCTACTATCACATTTATTCATTAAATCAATTCTATTCAATCGGTTTATTCTCCACTATATTCCGTATGTCGCACAAGAAATCCCGCAGATTGACGCCGAGATCGCTCAAAAGGGCCGGTTCCGGACGGAAACTATTTGATATCCTTTGTTAATATCCTGTGCCTGGATTATTCCTGGCTTACGACGCAGGTATGGATTATATACATGCCAATTAATTTAGCAATACCTGTGCCAGAAAATATAGAAAAAGGGTTCGAGGGTTCAAGGGAAAAAATATTCTTTAAACCCGAACCCTTGTATTTTTAAATACTTGAATCAGGGTTTATATTGAAATGAGTGCTGTCCAAACCTTTAACTTCCCGATATGCTACAGTCTGTTTGCCTTCTTTCTATGGAAGAGGTGTACATAAATGTTAAAAGTTATATTTTTTTATTACAGTTTTGTAACCCTTTTCATTTATATGGTTCTATATTGGAAGAAAGGATTCGAGGGGTCAAGGAGTCAGAAGTTCGAGCGACAAACACTTGAACCCTCGAATCCCGGAACCCTTTCTCCCAATTAACCGGGAGAAGAACCTAACCCCGATAACCGGGATAAGTACCTTCACGAAGATCCTTTATAAAAGACAGCATTGCCGCGTGCGCAGTCGCGACATCAGACCTTCCGGCTTCGGCATCCGGAGCCGATAAAAGACAAACAGCTTGCGACTCTGCTTGATATCGGGAAATGCATCGGGTGCGGGGCATGTGTCGAAGTCTGCAGCGAGGTAAATGCTGGAAAATACCCTGAACAAAAGAAGCCGTTTCCAAAAATGTATCCTGACAGAGCAAAACCGGAAGACTGGTCGGATAAAAAAGACATCAATGACCGCATGACCCCTTACAACTCCGTACTCGGGTGGCTTGCCAGACTTTATGTAACACATTATGTACATTATATTTGCGCGGCGCT
>CAYVMK010000352.1:0-3143 GCA_964452445.1 uncultured Desulfonema sp.
AAAAAATCAAAAGGAGAATTTGAACCATGAAGCTAAGACCATTACATGATCGTATTTTGGTGCAGCGTGTCGAGGAAGTGACAACCACAAAAGGCGGAATAATTATTCCCGATACGGCCAAGGAAAAGCCGGCTGAAGGAAAAGTTATAGCTGTTGGAAACGGGAAGATCGGGGAAGACGGCAAAAAGATTCCGCTTGATATTAAAAAAGGAGATAAAATCCTGTTCGGTAAATATTCCGGCTCAGAGGTTAAGATCGAGGGTGATGAATATCTTATTATGCGGGAAGATGACGTGCTTGGAATAATTGAATAATTGTAATTTAATTACATTTAAATGTATAAACGGAGGATAGATCAATATGGGTGCTAAAATTATTAAATACGATATGAAAGCCCGCGAAGCGATGTTAAAGGGCGTGCAGACACTTGCCGATGCGGTAGTTGTTACTCTCGGTCCGAAAGGAAGAAACGTTGTTATTGAAAAATCATGGGGATCACCAACTGTTACCAAAGACGGTGTTACGGTAGCCAAAGAGATTGAACTTGAAGACAAGTTCGAAAACATGGGCGCCCAGATGGTTAAAGAAGTTGCCAGCAAAACAAGCGACATGGCAGGCGACGGAACAACCACTGCAACTGTCCTTGCCAGAGCCATTTATGAAGAAGGTCAGAAACTTGTAGCTGCCGGCAACAACCCGATGGCAATAAAACGTGGCATTGATAAAGCCGTTGAAGTTGCAGTAAAAGAACTCCACAGAATGAGCAAGCCGACCAAAGACCAGCGTGAAATAGCGCAGGTGGGCACAATTTCGGCAAACAATGATGAAACAATAGGAAATATCATAGCCGAAGCTATGAACAAGGTCGGAAAAGAAGGCGTTATTACGGTGGAAGAAGCCAAAAGCATGGATACAACCCTTGAGGTTGTTGAGGGAATGCAGTTTGACCGCGGATATCTGTCTCCGTACTTCGTAACCGACCCTGAAAAAATGACCGTATCTCTTGACGACACATATATTCTTATCAACGAGAAAAAAATAAGCAACATGAAAGATCTTCTCCCCATACTTGAGAAGATCGCAAAAATGGGCAAACCGCTTCTTATTATAGCAGAAGATATTGACGGCGAAGCTCTTGCAACTCTGGTTGTCAACAAACTGAGAGGAACCCTGCATGTGGCGGCAGTAAAAGCGCCCGGTTTTGGCGACAGAAGAAAGGCAATGCTTGAAGATATCGGGGTTCTTACAGGCGGCCAGGTTGTATCCGAAGACCTTGGAATCAAGCTTGAGAGTATCTCCCTTGAAGACCTCGGCAAGGCAAAACGCATTGTAATAGACAAGGATAATACTACAATCGTTGACGGAGCAGGCTCACGCTCTGCCCTGGAAGGCCGCGTAAAACAGATCCGCGCCCAGATTGATGAAACCACTTCCGATTACGATCGTGAAAAACTTCAGGAGCGCCTTGCCAAATTGATCGGCGGTGTTGCCGTTATCAATGTCGGCGCTGCAACCGAAACAGAGATGAAAGAGAAAAAGGCCCGCGTTGAAGATGCTTTAAATGCAACCCGCGCTGCTGTTGAAGAAGGTATCGTTCCCGGGGGCGGAGTAGCCCTGGTTCGCTGCCTCGATGCTCTGGATAAGATAAAAATCAAGTCCGAGCAGAAGCTTGGCGTCAAGGTTGTCATGCGCGCAATTGAAGAACCGCTGCGACAAATCGCCAATAATGCCGGCGCGGAGGGATCTGTTGTAATCGACAAAGTCAAGAAGGGTGAAGGTTCGTTCGGATATAACGCCGAAACAGATACTTTTGAAGACCTGATTGCGGCAGGCGTGATAGACCCGACAAAAGTGGTCCGCTTTGCACTTCAAAACGCAGGAAGCGTCGCTTCCCTTATGCTTACGACAGAAGCCATGATTGCAGATAAGCCCGAGCCAAAACACGAAGGAATGCCTGGTGGCGGCGGTGGCGGCGGAATGGGTGGAATGGGCGGAATGGGCGGAATGATGTAATTTAAATATAGCGCCTTACCGTAATACAAAAAGCCCTTGTGTTTTATGCACAGGGGCTTTTTGTTTAAATGCTTGACAAAAAAGCGGTTTCAGACTAAAAGCTACTCATAACACTAGCCAAAAACCTTTGATAATAATATATAAACCGGAAGGAATCTATCTTTAACCTGCAAAACAAATCGAGGTGTCTTATGCGGGATATTTCAAAATATTATAATTTGTTGGCGTTTATTTGCGTATTGACCTCATTAATCATTCTTCCAGCCGGACTTTCTGCCCAGGAAAACAGGGAGACCCTTGAACATGAAATCGGGGTTTATTACATGGTGCAGAAAGGAGACACTCTTTGGGATGTTTCGAAGCGTTTTTCAGATTCTCCGTGGTTATGGCCCGAACTATGGAAAGAAAACCGTCATATTGCAAATCCTCATATTATTAATCCAGGTGAACGGCTTCGTCTTTTCTACAACAAAGAAACGGATCTGATCGCAGAGGAAAAGCAAAAACCGGAAGAGAATAAAGTTATCGCACAGGCAAAAGAACCCGGTAAAAAAGATGTAATATATTACAATTATCCTGCTATTGACAGCATAGGATTTATCAGGAAAGAGCCGGTTGCCCCTGCCGGTTCGATATTTACAGTCAAAGACGCAAAGGTTTTGATCAGCGTCGGAGATCTTTTATACATAAAGCCTGAAAGCAATTCAAATTTTACACCCGGAACAAAATATATTGCATACCGGACGCTTGAGCCCCTGATCAATGAAGAAACGGAAGCATTAATCGGATATCAGCATTACCTGACAGGCATCGTCGAAATAAAAAAGATAGAACCTCTCTATGTTATTGCTGAAGTCATAAAATCCTTTAAGGAAATTGCGCTTAATGATCTTTTGATGCCTTATACGCCAAAATCTTCGCAGATACCCGTTATTGAAAGCGTAAAAGGAATTGAAGGAACTATAATAGCTTCAGATGAAAAGAGAGCAATAATCGGCGATAACACAGTCGCTTTTATAGACAAAGGTGAAACAGACGGCGTGAAACAGGGGCAGTTTTACAGCATATTTTATCAGGAGAAGAAAAATATCTCTCCGGACATCAAACAACCACCAAACACACCCAACACA
>CAYVMK010000353.1:0-3141 GCA_964452445.1 uncultured Desulfonema sp.
AACAGCTTGTGATTTTTAACGCTCAGTAATTTAAAAATCTATTTCCCAAAAATCTTAAATCCGTTCGCATATGACTTTTTACGAGTCCGTCACATATAATCGAGGAGCTTTTTATTTTATGAAAACCGAAAACAAAGTTGTCCTGGTGCTTGGTTCCATAAAGGGAATCGGCAAGGGTATCGGCCTTGCGCTTGCAAAAGAGGGCATTAACGTCGTCCTTAATTATTTCGACCGGGAAGATCTGCTCGATGAATTGAAACATGATTTTTCAGAATTCGGCTCCCGATATCTTATAACAAGAACCGACCTTTTGAAAACAGATGAAATACAAGGTCTTGTGGATAATGTAATTAAACATTTCGGACGTCTTGATGTCCTGATAAACAATATTGAACGGGGGGGATGGCCGGTTGTGCATGGACCATATACGTGCGCTCAGTGGGATCTTGAAATATCAACAACACTCCGCGCAAAGCAATGGGTATTTGAATGCTCACTTCCGTATCTTAAGGCTTCCGGCGACGGTACAGTAATCAACATCTCTTCCATAGCCGGTATGGTCGGAAGGTCTGGTCCCGTAAGTTATATTTTCAATGAAGGATACTCGGCTGCAAACCGCGGCATCTCTTTGTTGACCGAAACATGGGCGAGAATCGGAGCTCCTGAAGTCCGGGTTAATGAAATCATGACAGGCATTATCGAAACAAGGCACGGCGAAAAGACAAGGGGGTGGGGGTTGCTGACGGATGTTCAGAAAGAAGCTATAATAGACCACACTCTTGTTAAAAGAACAGGAACCATAGACGATGTTGTAAAGGCTGTGTGTTTTTTGATAAAGGATGCCCCCTTCATGACAGGAAGCGTCCTCAGGATAGATGGCGGGTATGTTCTCGGCGGAGAAAAAGTTTCTCCAATGCCTGATGGCATATTATAAAATCAACAGGTTTAATCAGCCCTCATAAAGCACGGCAAGTATTGTTGCGTTCCCCTTTTTCGCCGCAATAAGATGAGGAGTGGTGGAAAGATAATAAACGCTGTCTCCCGGTTCAAGCTCAAATAAATCGGCTCCGATCTTTAAAGCGACCAGGCCCTCAAGAACATAAATAAACTCTTCACCGTCATGCACGGACATATCATCTTCCGGATTTTCCTCAAGCCTTACTACAAGGGCCTCCATGTGGCGGCCTTTAACATCAGGTGCGAGGCTCATATATGTATAAACCTGCTTTCCCCCTTTGTGAGATGTCGATCTTGATATCTTCATCCGTTCATTTTTCCGGGTAACCGAGTAAAGCTTGTCTCCAACACCTGAAACAATTCTGCCTAATGCGCTGTCAAGAGCTTTGGAAAGTTTAATTACCGTGCCGAGCTGAGGCTGAACTTTATTTTCCTCCATATTCGAAAGGAGTTCTACGTCAAACCCGGTCAGCTTTGACAGTTCATCAAGGGAAAGACCTTTCTCTTCCCTTATGGTTTTAATTCTTATTCCTATTTCATCCAGCTCTTTCGGCGCTGCCGCTGCTATATCTCCGGTCAGTTCTTTAAAATAGTCGGCGCTTCGTTCATGATTCTGTTTTATTTCTCCCATTTTTTATCTCCCATGATCTTGCAAAATCATTTTCATTGTTTAAATGCGGACTACATCGCTCCGACATGCCTTGCTATAACAATTCTCTGCACCTCGGAAGTTCCTTCTCCTATTTCAAGGAGTTTCTGGTCCCGGTAAAATCTTTCCACATCATACTCCTGCATCAGGCCGTATCCGCCATGAAGCTGAACAGCATGGTTGGCGCACATATGCATTGCCTCAGAACAGTATAATTTTGCCATAGCGGCTTCTTTTGAAAAAGCCATGTTATTGTCGCGCAGCCAGCAGGCCTTGTAAAGCAGAAGGCGGGCGCATTCGATCTCAACAGCCATATCGGCAAGCTTGAAAGCATTTGCCTGAAAACGGGCAATCGGCTGACCGAATTGTTCCCTTTCATTGCTGTATTTAAGAGCCATGTCGAAGCATCCCTGGGCGCCTCCGAGACCCATTGCGCCGATTGAGAGCCTTCCTCCGTCAAGGGTCTGCATCATCTGGTAAAATCCCTGCCCCCTTGGCCCTAAAAGATTTTCTATCGGAACCCTGCAATCTTCAAAATAGAGTTCGCTTGTATTTGATGCCCTCCACATCATTTTGTCATGCATCACCTTTGGAGTATATCCCTTCGTTCCCGCCTCAACCAGGATGCAGGAAAGCTCCGGCCTGCCGTCGTCCATGGCGCCTGTCCGGCACAGGACTGTCGCCCCGGCGGAGATTTTGGTGGAAGCATTCGTGATGAATATCTTGCTTCCGTTAATCACCCATTCATTCCCATCAAGGACAGCGTTTGTTCTTGAGCTTGCGGCATCCGAACCCGCATTTGCTTCGGTTAATCCAAAACCCCAGAGCGTCTCTCCTTTACAAAGTTTGGGAAGATATTTCCGTTTCTGATCTTCGTTTCCGAAATAATAGAGAGGCCCGATACCAAGTGAATTTTCGGCTGCAACAGTTGCAGCATGCGATCCGTCAATTCTTGCAATCTCTTCAACCGCAATGATATATGAAAGATAATCCATTGCCTGTCCGCCATATTTTTCCGAAACAAAAACGCCGAAAAGCCCCAATTCCGCCATCTTCTGCATCGTTTCGTACGAAAATTCTTCTTTCCTGTCCAGCTCTCTTGCTACAGGCTTGATCTCTTTTTCGGCAAATTTCCGAACTGAATCGCGCAAAATTTCATGGTCTGTCGATAGGCTGAAATCCATACTCTTTTCCTTTCCGGGTAATTCTGCAAATGGTAGATTTATAAATTTTATCCATTATTGAAAATTTTCTATCCGAATTTGTCGTAGGCTATCATATCCGGTTTAACGCCAAGACCTTCAAGCATTTTTACCGCAGCATTTATCATCATCGGAGGCCCACAAAGATAATATTCGATCTCTGACGGGTCTTTATGTGAAACAAGATAATTATCACACAGGCACTGGTGAATAAAGCCTGTCAATCCTTCCCACCTATCTTCCGGTTGCGGTTCGGAAAGGGCAGCATGATATTTGAAGTTGCCGAATTTCTTTTCAAGCTCCCTAAATTCATCTGCATAAAATATATCCTGT
>CAYVMK010000354.1:0-3137 GCA_964452445.1 uncultured Desulfonema sp.
GAGGTTTTTCAATCATTATTTTCACTAAAAACCAAATCAATAGCGGATTTACGGAAAATCATGTTTGAGTGGGTCAATGAACTGCGGGCCATGGCAGAAGTCGGGCGTTTGGAACGAAAGGATTCCAAAGGCTACACCCACCTCTACGTATGGGCGAACCAAGTCCCTCTTAATGGTCAACCCCAGGCCAGCGAGGTCAACTTTTTTGAATATTCGATGATCAGGAAGGACGGGCAAACTACCTTTTTCAACAGTTGGATCTCAGACATCGAGGTGAGCCAAAACAATGTCGTGGAGTTGGTCAACCTGGGCCGAGCGAGATGGAAAATCGAAAATGAGGCCTTTAATACCCTGAAAAACCAGGGGTATCACATTGAGCATAATTTCGGCCACGGGGAAAAGAACCTCTCTTATATCTTTTTCCTGTTGAATCTATTGGCATTTTTCGTTCATCAAATCGGGCAATTATGCGATCCATGGTATCAGCAGGGTCGGCTAAAATTCACCTCTCGCAAGGAATTCTGGAACCAACTGCGATGCACGCTTCGACTGATCGTATTCCCAACCTTTGAGAGCCTTCTATCTTTGATCATCGATCCAGAGAATTGGCAGGCACCCCCTTAAAGATTGGGAGAGGAATCCTGTAGCCAAAATTATAATAATAAGTCAATGAGTTGTGCCCCATCTTTTTGTACTGGCACAGCCTCCAGGACGACTGATACCTCAAAAATCAGCTCAATCCATAAAGATATCCTCCAAAACATAATCAGCACCATGCAAGGAAAGGTGGAACCTGGCCCAGGAATCCTCGAAATGGGCCTGGGAAACCCTTCACCGAGAATTGCTGATATATCGGAATTATGCTTGACAACAGAACGTCGCGTTATATAATATGACGTCATGTTTTATTTTTGTTGAATTCAACTCGAAAAGTGTGCGGAGGTCAGATGATGGAAAAGAAAAAGCTTTCAAGACGAGAAATGGATAAATTACGGCATCGTCGCCAGATGCTTGCTGCCGCACTCGATCTCTTTTCACTGAAGGGATACCACAACGTTTCAATGCACGAGATTGCAGGGAAGGCCGAGTTTGCAATTGGTACGCTCTACAAATTCTTTAAGAATAAAGAAGACCTCTATAAAGCCTTGATAATGGAAAAGGCAGATGAATACCATCGGGCTCTAAGTGACGTTCTTTCTAAGGAGAATGATACATTGGCCGTCATTGGAGATTACATAGCCGCTAAAGCCCAGATTTTTGCCAATAGCGTTGCCACTTTGCGCCTTTATTTTGCTGAAACAAGAGGTGCAAGCTTCAACATTAAGGCAGGGCTCGATCAGGACATTCGCAAGCTATATGACAAAATGGTCGAACATCTGGTTTCCACAATGAAAAGGGGCATCGATCGGAAGGTGTTAAAAGAAGGCGATCCTTATTACATGGCTGTGGCTTTGGAGGGGCTTACCAACTCTTTTCTTTTCTGCTGGTTGGAAGATCCAAAGCACCATTCGTACGAGGAGAATGTTCAGATGATCAAGGAGATGTTTCTAAACGGGTGCTTGGCCAAATGAATAAGACAATGCGAATTATAGGCAGAAGACCTCTTTTTATCGTGTGTTTCGTCCTCTTGGCGATTTTAGGCTACGTTTCTGTGAGTCCTGCTGCTTCTCAAAAATTGATGCGGCAATTTGAACAAGAAGGGCAGATGCAATTATCGCTCAGTGATTGTTTGAGAATAGCGTTGAAACAGAATCATGATATCCGTCTTACACAGGAAGCTCTAGCTCAAGCCGATGCAAAGATAACTCAAGCCAAAGCTGCCATGTTTCCTTTTTTTGGTGCAGAGGGTTCCTACACGCGTCTTGACGAGGAAGTGGGCGTTGCCCTGGGACCGCAGTCATTGACTTTTATAGATCGAGATATTTACAAGGCAGGGATCGTGGTCCGACAACCAATTTTCATGGGAGGGCGATTAAATGCGGCGCGCAAGGCATCCCAGTATTCACGAGACGCCCAGGCTCAAGAGAACAGGGCCATTGAAAAGGAAATCACTTTCCAGGTTACGCCCGCTTATCGGACCGCTCTGGTTGCCAAGGCATTCCGCAAGGTTGCCGTGGAAGCCGTCGATCTTCTCGAGATGCATGAACATGACGTGGCGATTCTGGTAAATAAAGGGGCGAATCCGGACATCGACCTGCTTCGTACCCGAACGGAACTTGCCAATGCCCGCAAGGAGCTGAATGGCGCTAACAACGCTGTCGACTTGGCATGCTCCGCACTTAAGCATTTGCTCAGCATCCCCCTTGAAAAACCAGTCAGTTTGACGGAAGCCTTGGTGCGGTCACCCAGGCCGGAAAGGAATCTTTCGGCTCTCACTGAGTTGGCTCTTTCGCAGCGTCCTGAACTTTCCGCAATGGATTTCCAAATTGCAGCGGCGGAACAGGTACTTAAGGCGGCAAAAGGCGAATACCTGCCGACCATCGCCCTGGAAGGGCGCTACGAATACATGGAAGGCGATTTCCGGGACCTGGAAGGCGGTGACCACTGGACGATCGGAGTAGGGGCACAGCTTCCCCTCTGGAATTGGGGGGAGACTGCGGCCAAGGTCCGAGAGGCGAAATCCCAACTGGTTCAGGTGAGAATCCAGCGAGATAAAACGACAGATCGCATTCGTCTTGAGGTCCGCCAGGCTTTCCTGGACCTTGGGAAAGCAGAAAAGAATATCGTAGCGGCAGAGAGTGCACTGAATACAGCCAAAGAGGCTTACCGCCAGGCAAGGGCCAGATACCGGGCAGGAGAAGGCACAAATACAGATGTGTTAGACGTCCGTACGGCCTTAAGTCGAGCTGAAGCGAATCACACCCAGGCTCTTTTTGACTACGACATTGCGCTCGCTGCCATTCAGAGAGCAGTGGGTGCAAAGGACGTGAAGGAATCTGACATCAAGGGAGAGGAACCTGCCAAATGAAGCGAAAATCAACATATATCATGATTGCCGTTGTTGTAATTGCGATCATTGTGTTTCAAGTTTTCAGCAAACAAAGGCAAAAAGACACCGATGTGCAGGCGGTCGATAAAGCGCTGCCTGTCACAATTGCAGCTGTTGTCCAGCACGAATTCACGGACGATATTGAGGC
>CAYVMK010000355.1:0-3127 GCA_964452445.1 uncultured Desulfonema sp.
CGAGATGAATGCAAATATCATTGACAAAAAGTCGCAATCCCTTCGGAAGTCAGGTCAATTTCTACCGCGCCTCCCCAATTCCTTATTATTCTGTCCGGTTAACACCCCTTTTCCGCAGACCCTTGAACAAAATTCTATTTTTATCATAATCACCCCCGTTAAATCACCATACCATTCATTTCAACCAATTGAAATAATTATTTTATTTATTCCGCCGCAGACCCTATTCACCTGTAAACCAATATATTCAAATAAAACAAGCCGTTATCGCAATCCTTGTTTTTCGCTTCGGGGTCGGCAAGGGACAGAGGCCGGGAGTGAAAAGGGGCAAAGGCACTAAGGCACAAAGCGAAAAGAAATAAGAAGTCTGGATTCCCCTTTAAAAGCGTCCCGTAGGCTGTTTTCACAGGAATGACAAGGAGGTGTGAGTGTTTAAAGAACATAATATTCTTCATCCGGATCTATGAATATCCCCTGGCCGATTATTTCAAGGGTTCCGGCGCACTTTTCACACAACGGAAAATACTTGACGCCATCTTCTTCGGGCACAATTTCCCTTTCCAGCCTTGCCTTCATCTCAAGAAAGGCCTGAGCATTAATTTCAAGCTCGAAAATGGACTTCTGCACGCGGAGCCCGTAGTCCTTTACAACCTTTGCAACCCTGGCAAGCCGCTTCACATCTGCAATGTCGTACGCAACTATCATGTTCATTTTGCACCTGCATAGAAACAAGAATTCAGAAGTCAGGAGTCAGAATAGAGGATGTATATGCCTTCAAAATCTTACTGGCTTCTGACACCTGTCTTTTCTACATCACCATATAATCAAGCTGGGTAATTTTTAACCCTATGCCCGACAAAACCACCTTCCGCAAACAGCCGGAACATATTTTATATATCCGCACAGAGTCGCAAGATAAATCAAGCGATTCCCTGCAATAGCGCCTGATCGTCTTCAGCCCGGCTTCGTCTATATCGCATTCAAATACGGACTTCTGGGTATTCAACCCGAACTCTTTCAGAAATTTATGCAATCTTTGCAGACGCCTCGGCTCCGTTATGTCGTAGGTAACCAGTACTATCATTTTAATAATATAGGCTGGTATTCGCCGGCCTCTCCTTCTATCACTTTACGATAATGCCCGGCCTGAAAGATTAGCGCATCCGAATAGGAAAGCTGCCTTTCCGCCGGAGGATGAAAAAACTCCGTGCTCAGTTTCTTTTCAAAGGCATCAATTACGCGTCTGAAGGCATCCGGATGAAGCTTCACGGGATATTTCCCGGTAACCTGCGCCGGAACCGATATCTCTTTTTCAATCCTCTGCTCAGGAATATCAAAACAATCGGATTCATCTTCCCGCATGTTTATCAATCCAATGGGATCGGCTGCCACATCGGGAACGGTTTTCTCTCCGGGTTTGTCCGCCGCGGCTTCTTCTGGCTGCTCTACATAGAAATCATCCTTCTGAAGAATATTCAGATTAAACAGAGAGAGCGTCAAGGTGTCGGCAATTATGCTGCGGAATTCTTCCATGAGATCCAGAACAAGAGAATACCGCCCGTAATCCATCGAATGCAGGAATCCGGGATACGGATCAAGCCCTGCAATCCTCACAGCGGCATAAACACGGTTCATCAGAAAGGTATATAAAAGAGAAAGGATGGAATTGACCGGGTCCGTGGGAGGACGCCTGGCCCTTCTTGTAAACACGATATCTCCGATAAATCCATACCGGAAACCTTCAAAATAAAGGGCGCTCGCTCTTCCCTCATAACCGCGCACGGCATCTATGTTACCGGATTCGGATACCCTCGGCATCAGGTCCATGATGTTTTTTGCCTTGCTCCCGGCATCGGGATAATTGCGCGTCCGTTTGATGCGCATGAGCAGGGTCGCCATGTTGGAAAGCTTTCCGGCAACAATGTTTTTTGACATCCGAAGACCGAAAACAGGATCATCAAGAAGATGATACTGCCTTTTACGGAGAAATACGTTTTTCGACTCAACGGGCGCAAGCCTGCCGAGGTACCGCCCGTTCTGTGTGAGGAAAACCGTGTCTATGTTGCTGCGCATCAGTTGCGCCAGCGCCCTGTGGGAGATCTCGATATTTCCGAAAACAAGAAGCTGCGTGAGCTTGTAGGTAAAAAGGGTATTGAACACCGTGTTGCCCTGCTTTACGAGCAGGTGCCTGCCTTCTTTTACAATTCTTGCGCCCTGGGTTTTAACGTATGCTATCATGAGTCACCTCCTGAGACCTTTGCATAACACCCCCTTTTGCCCGATTTCTGCGTCAGGCTCAAATTTCAATCCTCGAAATACCCGATGTATTCCTGTGGTTGAAATTATCGCCTTTCTTGAACTTGAGCAAAATTGGATGTTCTTCAAAAGTCTCCTCTTAAGTTTCCATCCGGGAACGGCCATTTTGTCCAAAATTTGTTTCTGTACGGACATTCTTAGACTTGAAAATAGGAGGTGACCCATGATTATTCAAGAACTGCAACGTTGCCGTTTTTCTATGACCTAACCCCGATAAACGGGATAAGTGCGTTAACGAAGCTATTTTCTGCCGGGAAAACGCAGAAAATAGTTTCTAACTTACTAATCAAATTGTCAAAGAGCAACAGATAGCGGCTTTGTAGAAAGTCATTCTGCTTTGCCGCCTGAATTTCGACTATTTATGACTCAGGATTGAATGTCCGGAAATATTTTTTTGCAATGTTCAGCAATATGCGGTCGGAAGTCACAAACCTGTCGATCGGAAAAATTCGATGCGCGGTTATAGCCGCTGCCAATTGAATAGAATCAAGAGTCGTCAGACCCAGTTTATTCGCTGTAGTCTTAAGCAAATCAACAGCCATTGTTTTAACAATATTATCAACTTCGATAAAATTGAACATGTAGAGATCATTTTCAAAAGCTGAAAGAACTTCCTTTACTGTTTCAAGCTTTATTTCCTTTTTGCGAACCCTTTTGAAAAAAGCCGAGTAAAATTCTATTCTTGTAATATCCGCAATTGTTAAAACAAGATTATCCGCGTTTTCATCCAGCAGCTTGACAATCTCGTTTGTGCCGGCTTCTTCATGGTAAAGTTTGATCAGCGCATTTGAATCAAGGTAGAGATTCATCT
>CAYVMK010000356.1:0-3122 GCA_964452445.1 uncultured Desulfonema sp.
GTGTCTTAAATTAGACGATTTTCAAAAGTGCAATTAATGCAACGTTTCCGATAATATATGATTTACGGCTTCGAAGCCTATTTGATCAAATAGAAACGATAATATCGTAAAGGCAATTAATGCTATACTCGCTACTATCATAGTTTTTTTCTTAGGATTCAATCCTATTGGTAGCTTGCCAAGTTTTAACGTATCACTATTATTATAATCTTTATTTTTCAGTCCAGTTTCTTCTGGGCTTTGCTGATCTGTCTTCAAAAGTCGCTTACCTCTTTCTTTTTCCCTAAGCCACTCCTCAGCTTTTTCATATTCCTTTTTGAGAAGCAATCTTTCACCGTTTTCATATATGGTATGGCACTTGGGACATTCTGTTGCAGAAATGAATGTTGATTCGTCTTCCTGTTGCCGCTCATAACCACAATTCAAACATTTTTTCTTGACATCGTTAATCACTGGGCGTGTCCTTTCTGGTGAATTCCCTCATAAGTACGACCATAGCGAGGACATTCCAAAGGAGTAATCGGATTATTTTTTTTCATCATCCGGTTGATTTACGTAACCAACCTAAACTGGCAGCGCCAACAAATATAATTGCACATGGATATAAATGGCCTCTTTCTGATTTAATCACCATTGAAATAAATGCGATTTGAAAACTTTATTATATATCCAAAGATGCGCAAGATATATTAGAATTAAACATTTTCTTCTCAATATTCTGCCCATTTTTGTAAATTCGCAAATCTGTGCTTATACTCTGATTATTCTTGTTATTATTAGTTACATAGATTGTTAAAGAATTTTCAGATAAATGTGAAAGTTTTTGGCCTAAATAATTCCAATGTCCCATTATGGTATGACAAGGATTAACAATAATATCGTGAATATGTTCTCTGTCAAATTTTAACCGACCATCTGGATTAAAGCCATTTATTTCACCGCATATGATAAAAGTCAATTTACGATTCCCTAAATTTAAAGTTCTATCATCCCAAATATTTAGTAATGTATGAATCTCTCTTTTCTTAGGATTTTGAGCAAATATTTGCTTTGGCAATTTTAAAATATCTTTTTTTGAAATTATAGATGGCGTTACTTCCATTTTGATTGCTCTTAACCCTTTTTCAGGAACCTCCATAAATATTCTACTATGATTTTGTAAAGCGTTTTGAACCTCTATCACTGGTAGTGCGTTACTTACGTTAAAACCTGGGAAAATTATTAGGTCCGCATCACAAGACTTTATAAAATTTATGATTTGGTACCTGTTCGCTACGACAAATGGAGATACAATACACAGATTCATAATCCCCCCTTTTGTTTTTCGAGTCAAGTAGCCTAATTTCTCCCGATGTACGGGTTGATGTTTATTTTTCGCCGTTCACCGCCTGGTTTCCCTGTGGTGCCACAATATCTCACCGTGTATCCGTTGGCTCCAGCCCCATATGAAACGGTTCTCTCATACCATAGTTATCGAGGAAATAACATCAATGATTATGCTTTGAAATCATGCAGCATCGTTGAAATTGACTATTTGTGTATAACGGGAGCGGCGGATAACCCGCATGGCACGAGCTTGCGCAAGCGAAGCTTGCATGCAAGAGAGTGACAGGTCGGGTTGATTCGCATTGTTGGGCCGCCGCAGGCGGACTGGCAATGCGAATTCTTTATCCGCCGCTCCCGTTGGGGCGACCGCCTGCGGTCGGCCCAACAGGAAGATATACGCATCAACCGGATGGACCTAAAATGTTTTCATTTATATTTCTGGATTCCCGCTTTCGCGGGAATGACAAGAAAAGACTATCTGTACTCTTTCCTAAGCCGTCCAAATTGATGCTTTCGTAAAAAGTCCTGATTGTCGTCACTCTGAGCTTGTCGAAGGGTGAATATAAGTAATTGATATCACACCACGCTTCGACAGGCTCAGCATGACAAAATAGGTAAATATCGACCTTTTACGAAGCCGTCAAAATTTGCCGGGGAATAGATTCCTGTCGACAAGCTCGCAGAGAATATGCCCCAGAGTTATATGAACTTCCTGTATCCGCGCCGTTATATCCGATTCCACGGCAAAAACCATATCCGCCAGGAAGGCAAGGCTGCCTCCGCGCCCTGTAAAAACAACAGTGAACAACCCTTTATCTTTGGCAGTCTCAATTGCCTTTATAACATTCTTCGAGTTTCCGCTCGTGCTTATGCCTATCGCAACATCACCAGTTCCATATTTTCCGGTTTTGACGAGATCATTAACGGATATAAGGCCGCGTTTTGCCGCAACGTTGGCTTCTTCGAGTATGATGATATCATAATCCCGCCAGGCCATCAGGCTCTTTGCCTTTTCAATCCCTGTCCATGCGTTGCCGAGTTATGCTGCCTGCAACAGGAACTCGACTTTCACAGCTTCGAATGGGAAAATGATGCGCCCGTCGTCTGTGCGATCGAGAACTCCAGCGTTAAGTAATGCAGTAGCGTCGCCATGGACTGCCTTAACATCACGCCCGGCACGCCGCGCAGCTTCACGGATTGATACAGGACCTGCTCCGCAAAGAGCCTTTAGCAGTTCCCATCGTTTTGGGGTTAACACTCGCCAAAGCAATTCCGGGGTTGCGAAACTAATGCGCGCGGACTTTTGGGTTTTGCCTGCCTTCCAAGCACGGGCAAAGTCCGCCATCGACTCAGCAGGCGTTTTTACGTCAAGAATAAGGGTTTTCATGGTTCCACCTCGCAATATCATTCTGGAAGTCAGCGATCAACTGATCCGGCGTCGTGAACACGTAAGCACTTTCCTTTCCAGCGAAATGCCGGTGATCGCCTTTCCCAGCTTCGTTGTCGTAGCGCAAAACGCATTCTCCGCGCACTATGTATGCCAGCCTGTACTTGAACCCGTGTAGCGACCCCTCGATAGGCTTCGGAAGGCGCCACAATACTAACTCCGCAAAGGCCTCCTCAGAGTAGGCGATTCGTGTGCGAATGAGTTCAGCTGCTTTCATGTTGGAGATATTACCAACATCTTTGGGCATTGTCAATCACTCCATAAACGGGGCCGACCTCAAAGGGACGAACAATGCTTAGGGACCGCTCGGAAATAAATTCACATAATCCAAGGGAATGGTCTCAACAAG
>CAYVMK010000357.1:0-3109 GCA_964452445.1 uncultured Desulfonema sp.
CGCAATGGCAATGTGACATTCGGAAAGTTGAGAGGGGATCCCAGCAGAAGCATCGTCCCCCAGGATAGACGCCACGATAAAATCTCCTTCGGCGCGACCCACCGCTACGGTTTTGCCCAGCAGTTCGGTAATTTCAGAAAACGCATCAACGGGGATTCCGCCAGCAGGAATGGTGCGGACTTCAAGTAATTCTTCTGAAAGTACCGTCCCGGGGGCTATGGGAAAGGCTGCTACAACAACTGGCTTGGGTTTGACAATGTTGTTGAGCAGTACCATGACTGCCATGCCAATAAATACTGCTAAAACAATGATGATGATCGGCGAACGTTTTTTCATTTCTTCTTGATCTCCTTTTCTTGTCTAATTGATTTCTTTTTCTTCTGTTTCTGACGAAACAGCTAAAAAATTCAATAACCGGTTTTTCTCTTTCGCTGCTTCCTGCAGGCGATCCTCTGTGGTGACCCAATTATTACGCTGATGTTCAAACACTTTTGTCGTCACCAACAAAAGAGAATCCCGAATCACATGCTCACTGGTTAACCCGTTCTTGCTAATGGTTTTTAGGCTTGCTTGAAAAACTGTGAGCAGTTCAATATCAAGGATGAAACGGGCGTCCTGGTAGGCTTGCAGCGCAGAATTCGCAACATTCTCTGGAAGGCGATTGTTGAGAATGATCTCCATGTTTTGAATGATTTGATTGATCTCCTGTTCTCTGGTGGCCATAATGATCAGCACACACTCCGGTAAACGAGAACTGCGTTTATATCAGCCACAGGAGTGTAGGAATAAACAATTGTCAGGCTTATGATGAGCATAAATAACCCCAAGGTCATCGAGAAAATGCTGTAAACCCGTCCTTTATGAGCATCATGGGGTTTGGAGAGAACTGCCATCGTTGTGGTAAAGACAAAGAGCACGGTATATACAGTTGTGGCAACCTGTCCAAACGGTGTGTTTAAATATCCGATAATGTCATATCCCATGGTTTTTTGCTTACCTCCTTATTTCACACCAGCCAAGAATTTTGCGATATACGTATCGCTCGGTTCTTCACCCGGTACAAGACTAGGCGATACCAGGATAGGCTCAAGTTGGGTAACGTCATCCGAATACCCCAACTTCACCAATGCCATTTTGATCGGAATTCTGGCTAAATACCGCTTGTACTCCGTATTCACAAATCCCTTTTCGGAGCGCCCTATGTGGCTCATAACCATATCCCGGTCCTTGGCGTTCTTGGTTTGGACGCAGAACAGGTTGTTGCAGCTGGACATTATTCCCTCGGGCAACTGGCTGACCGTCTGCACCATCAAGTGCAGGAAAATCTTGTATTTTCGTCCGTCACGCCACATGGCTTGGAAGATCTCTCCCACACTGGAAGATGCCGACCCTGTGCTATCACTGGCTGAGTGGCCGGCTCCAACCCCGGTGAGTATCTTGTTGGCTTCCTCAAAAAATATCTGCATAGGAGGAAATTCAACACCCGCCAGGCTCTCACGCCTTCTTGAGATTGCATCAAAGTACAGGACACTTGCGAGTAGGGATAGGATCGCCACCTTTGAGAACTCATCGCTCATTTCTGCGCCCCCTTCGATCACCGCCATGCCCCAGGGGTCTTTTGGATCTCCACGCAAACCCAAATCCTCGATTGGCAGACTGTCCGGTCCTTCTCCGTACTGTCTCAACATTTCCGCGTCCTCAAAGGTTTCGATACGGAGTAAAAGACCTTCGATGGAAGTCTTGCTGGTTTGATCATTCTTCCCTAATTGTTCCTGCTGCGCCCGAATATTTTTCACCACATTTTTAATGCTGCATTTTTTACTCCGGTGTACTGCAATCGCCTGTTGATCAACCGTGGACAAGATAGACAGAGGGGTTTTCACAGCAACCGCCGAGTAGGGGGCATTTTTATTTACATCGAGCTCTGCTCTGCGGTCCTGCACCGCCTTTACTTCCGCTTCGTCTCTTATGTAATGCCAGCTTGAAAAGTCCATTTCATCTGATTTTTTCTTGTCCGTTAAAAGCACCCCGTTCGCCTCGTAGTTTGCGGTGATCGCCCGGCGCAGGAAGCCCAATTGTCTCGGACCCATTTGTCCCGCATTGGCAAAAAGTTCTGCAACCATAGACCGATATTGCCCGGCGTTCATTCGTTTAGGAACTTGGAGGATGTTCCATCGCAGAGGTCGTTGTGCGCCAGGATATATTTGTCGGATATCCACCCTGCCTTCCAACCCACTCCAGTTCAGCGCCCTGCGCCAGCCCTGACCGAAATCAAGGACTATCGTTCTGTAATGCCATTTGAGCGTTGTTTCGTAGGCTACTCGTTCAGCAGATACAGATTTGCCAAAACCTGTGTCTCCGCAAAATGCCGTGTGAAAATGGCGGTCTGGAGAAAGACGAAGGGGAATATCAGTGAGTTCGCCCAGTTCGCTCGACCACTGTTTGCCTAAGACAGCATCGCCATTCATGCGCGGATAATACGCAAAATCAGGAGTGGCTTCCTGGACGGTGGTAGCTGTTCCCATTTCATACATGCCCGGTGCGGTGTAGGCTGCAACCTGGAGCAACGTGAGCAGGGTCGAATCCATGTAGCCACTCATAACCTCTGGAACGGTTTCGACGCGGGTGGAAGGCGAAAAGACCTGCGCGTGTCGCAGAATATACTGTTCTTCTTCCGGCGTAAGGTCTCGGGTTTGCACACCAGTGACTACATCTTCAGTTCCGTGGAATGATTCAGGGACCAATCCCATCATGGCTTTTTTGCCTTGCTCAGTTTTGGTGAAAGCGTAGGTGTCGCAGTAGAACGCGCCTTCCTTGCTTGCAACCTCAAGTAATCTCTGCTGTGTGCGCAGGATCTGCGTCACGAGAATGGCAGGATCAAACTGCCATTGATATGAGTTGTTGATAGAGAACGAGGGAGCAAGACCAACAGAAAGACCTGAACTCGCTCCGTGTCCGATCATGTTGTTGGCAGAAACGCCTTTGGAGAGAGTGTCTGATTGCGACAAGGTGTCTGATTGTCCAACGGTGTCCGATTCGCTCACAGTATCAGATGATGATTTTGTAGATGACCCAGACACGCCAACCGATTCCGAGTGAGATTGAGTTT
>CAYVMK010000358.1:0-3100 GCA_964452445.1 uncultured Desulfonema sp.
TACAGTTATTGACAAAGCATAGTATATATCCTTTATTTGTTAATTATAAAGTAAAAGGGAAATAATTATGAGAATAAAAATAAAAAAAGACGACATTATTGATGTGCTCTCAAAAATTCAGTCCATTGCATCAAGAAAAACGAATATAGCCATTACAACAGCAGTATTGATTAAAACAGGTATTTCCGGAATTACTATTGTTTCAACAGATATGGAAACCGGGTTTGAGGGATTTTATCCTGCTGTAGTTGAAAAAGAAGGAGCATTGGCTATTAATGCGAGAAAGTTATTTGAGATAGTCAGAGATTTTCCAAACGAGGATTTATATATTAATGAAATAGAAAATTACTGGATTGAAATAATGAATCAAAGCAATGTCGAATACCGGATGGTTGGGATGAATCCTGAGGATTTTCCTAATATTCCAAGTGTCGAAAATATAACTTATTTTAACATTAAATCAACCGCATTTAAAAACATGATTGAAAAAACGGTTTTTATTACAGGAACTTCGGAAGAAAAAAGAGCGCATATCAACGGAATATATTTTGAGAGTATTGAAGAAAACGGCGTGAAAAAAATAAGAATGGTATCGACGGACGGAAGCCGTCTTTCTAAAGTTGATTATGAGTGTGATGATGGATTAACTTTGCCGGATGAAACAGGAATAATAATTTCAAAAAAAGGTTTAAGCGATGTTGGAAAATTTCTTGATCAGGAAGGCGACATAAAAATAGGTTATAACAAAAGCCATTTTATATTAAAAAAAGATAATGAAACAATTATTATGAGGCTGCTTGAGGGAACCTTTCCGGCGTATAAAGATATAATAAAAAGAAAAGAGGGTTTTTTGGTAAAACTTGAAAGAAAAGAGTTTTTAATGATGTTAAAAAGAATGTCCATATTTACATCGGAAAACTATAAGGGTGTTATTTTCGGTTTTAATAAAGGAAAATTGCTGGTTTCTTCCACAAACCCGGAGCTTGGTGAATCGAAGGAGGAAATGAACATAGATTATAATACCGAACCCACTGAGATATCTTTCAACGTGAGATATTTTATTGAAACCATAAACGTTATTGATGATGATAGTGTAAACATACTTCTTATCGACAACGAGAGCCCGTGTCTTATAATGGGAGATAAAAGCAAGAATTTTTTAAGCGTTATAATGCCGATGAGAATATGAAAGAAGAAAATAACAACACATATACTGCAGACAATATAAAAGTACTGGAAGGGCTTGAGGCGGTAAGAAAAAGACCATCCATGTATATTGGAAATATAGATGTTCAGGGTCTTCATCACCTTGTTTATGAGATTGTTGATAACAGCGTTGATGAGGCCATGGCTGGTTTCTGTGATCTGATTTCTGTGATCATACACACAGATAACACCGTCAGCGTCGAAGACAACGGAAGAGGCATTCCTATCGGAATTCACAAGACGGAGAATGTCCCTGCTGCAGAAGTTGTCATGATGAAACTCCACGCGGGAGGAAAATTCGACAATGATTCTTACAAAGTTTCCGGCGGTCTTCATGGAGTAGGCGTCTCTGTTGTTAATGCTCTTTCTGCCAGGCTGGATCTTGAAATATATACGGACGGGAAAATATACCACCAGCTTTTTGAAAAAGGGAAAAAAGTAAGCGAACTTACGATAATCGGTGAGACGAAAAAAAGAGGCACAAAAATTCATTTTAAACCTGATACTGAGATATTAAACAGCGATAATTTTGAATTCGAGATTCTTGAAAAAAGATTAAGAGAGCTTGCATTCTTAAATAAAGGACTGCGGATAAAAATTGAAGATGAAAGATCCGAAAAAAAGAAAGATTTTTACTATGAAGGCGGGATAACAGCTTTTGTGGAGTATTTGAATAAACATACGGTTGCATTGCATAAGCCGGTCTATTTTGAGGGAAAGAAGAATGATGTTCTTGTAGAGGTTTCTATACAGTATAATGATACCTTCACTGAAAAGCTATTCTCCTTTGCAAACAACATTAATACGATAGAGGGTGGGTTTCACCTTATAGGTTTTAAGACAGCGCTGACAAGGGTTATTAATCAATACGCAGCAAACGGAAATCTTTCAAAGGACATGAAGGAAAAAATAAGCGGCGAAGATGTGCGGGAAGGATTGACCGCCATTATAAGCATCAGGCTTAAAAATCCGCAGTTTGAGGGGCAGACAAAAACAAAACTTGGAAACAGTGAGATAAAGGGCCTTGTTGAATCTCTTGTAAATGAAAAGCTCGCAATGTTTTTTGAAGAAAACCCGGTGATTGCAAAAAAGATATTGTCAAAGGCGATTGATGCCGCAAGAGCAAGATTTGCTGCAAGAAAAGCAAGGGATATGGCAAGAAGCAAGGGCTTGATGGCCGATGCAACTCTGCCCGGCAAGCTTGCGGAATGTCAGAATTCGGAACCCTCACAGAGAGAAATTTTCCTTGTAGAGGGAGATTCGGCTGGGGGCAGCGCAAAACAGGGAAGGGACAGAAAATTCCAGGCGATCCTTCCTTTAAAGGGAAAAATACTGAATGTAGAAAAAGCAAGATTCGACCAGATACTTAAAAGCGAAGAGATCAAAAACATAATCACGGCTCTCGGTACCGGAGTCGGAAGAGAAGAATACAACATAGAAAATATCAGGTACCATAAAGTTATCATCATGACCGATGCAGATATTGACGGATCTCATATTAGAACGCTCCTTCTGACCTTTTTCTACAGACAGATGCCGGATGTTATCGAGAAAGGATATCTCTATATAGCGCAACCGCCTCTTTTGAGAATCGGCAAGGGGAAAAGCGAAAAATATTTCAAAGATGAACATGCCTTAAATGATTATGCAATAAGGCATTTTTGTGAGCAATACAGGCTGTTGACAGGTGATGATAAAAAGCCCATGTCCGACCAGGGCCTCTATCTTTTCATTGCAAACCTGTCCGAATATTCATCTGTTTTAACCAGATTAAACAGAAACGGCATTAAATCGGAATTAGTGGAAACGCTTTTAGTAAACCGCGTGGAAGATAAAACTTTTCTGCAGGATATCAATAAGATGTCTCACATAAAGGATATCCTGAAAGAAAAAA
>CAYVMK010000359.1:0-3087 GCA_964452445.1 uncultured Desulfonema sp.
CGCCGTCAATTGCTGATCTTATGGTTAAGATCAGCCAGGGGCGAGTGTAAAATGGCATTGTGCTTTACGCGGTGTCAATTCCCGATGGAACGTGAGTTTTGCAATTTGGCTCTGATTGTACTTAGCGCCTCATATGCCTTCATTGCGCTGCGATAAGGCCGGTCATCGTTTGTCAACGCCTCATAACCCAACCTCATGGCTTAAAAAATAAATCGTAACAAAATCACGATATTGTATCAGACTCAACGCAGATTTGGGCGCTACAGATTTTCGGGGCGGGCTTTTCAGCTACAGAATCGTCTTGTTGATCTTGCCGGGGCGGTTGGCAAGTCCCAGGGCATTATAGCTTTTAATGTGACACGCTTCTGGCTCGGCGGTCTTTGGACGTAAAGTACTGAGCGTATCGCGGTTTGGACGTCGGTCAGCGCAGCCTAAAACCGTTTCTCAAAGCGGGTCTTGACGCCTTTTCCCTTAATGTTCTTGGCGCTGCCCCCATATCCCCCGATGTGCTTCGCTTTTTTCAGTCGATAGGAGTCTTATTGCAGGCTACGGGCAGACGGAAGGAACAGGCGTTACAACCATGTCGAGAATCGGAAAGGTAAAGTTCGGAACTGTCGGCCCTCCGCTTTCCGGAACTGAGATAAAGATAGCTGAAGACGGAGAGGTTACGCCTGCCATGAAGGTGAAGCGAAAGCATGTGGATGAAGCTTTCAAGGATCTTATTGATGCGATGAACAGGTAACCCGCTCAATAAACCGACCCTAATCTTCAAGTATTTTGAGGCAATCCTGTGGAAACCTGTGAGTTCCTTTCCGGTCAAGGCTTATCTCGACAAGGGCATCGGGGTCATTTATTGAAGTGTCCGGATCGGTTACTATCCCGTGCAGACCGACGTATTCATCCATGTAGCTGTCCCATCCCTCATCATCAGACTTTTTGAACCGAAACAGCGAGCGCATTCCCCGCCGAAGGTCCCGCCAATCAGTATGGCGGGCGGACTTGCGGGCGGCGGGGAGCTTCTAATAACTCACATTCGCTATGCTGGGGTATGCGGCGCCGGTACCCGCTTTTGTTTCATTCATTTTTCTGAAAACTTGTTTTTTAAAGACAATCTGATATAATTTAAATCATACCAATAATGGCTCATTAAGTGAGCATACTATGACTTTTTACGAGTTAATCATATTTCGGTCCGGTAAAGTGTTCGAATAAAAAATTAACGGGTATTTCATGTCAAAGAAAATCCTTGTCGTAGATGATGAAGAAGATATCTCCGAACTCGTAAGATACAACCTTGTGTCTGAAGGATACGATGTCATTTGCGCGGCATCCGGGGAAGAAGCAATAAAGCTGGTGGGTTCAAAACCTCTCGATCTCCTGGTGCTGGATCTCATGCTGCCTGGAATAAGCGGCATAAATGTCGCCAGAAAGCTCAAAGCCGATCAGAAAACCCGCCATATTCCGATAATAATGCTTACCGCCAGAAGCGAAGAATCAGACATTATCAAAGGTCTTGAGCTTGCCGATGACTATATAACCAAACCTTTCAGCCCTAAAATACTTTGCGCAAGAGTAAACGCCGTTTTTCGCCGTAAAAGCGGAGACGCTGAAAATGAGATGATTAACAGGGGCGATATCATCATTTATCCGGGCCGCCGCAGGGTTGATGTATGCGGTGAATCGGTCGAGCTCTCCTTTTCGGAATTTCAAATTCTCATGGTATTAAGCAAACGTCCGGGCTGGGTATTTACCCGTTCGCATATAGTGGATAAAGTCAGGGGCGACAATTATCCGGTGACGGAAAGAAGCGTTGATGTTCAAATCGCAGGGCTCCGGAAAAAACTCGGCGCATGCGGACATTATATCGAAACTGTTCGAAGCGTCGGTTACAGGTTTAAGGAAAATCCATGAGAAGAAATTACCCGCTGTTCCTGAAACTTTTTATTCCATTCCTGCTTATTGTTCTGGTTCCTCTTCTGGCCTTCAGTTGGTATGCCGGCTATTCGATGCGCAGGTTTTATCTCGAGCAGACGGCAATAAATCTGGAATCAAGAGCAAATCTGCTGAAAGAGCAGGTAATGCAATATCTTCTGGCCGGAGATGATAAAAACATTGATCTTCTGTGCAAACGCGCCGGAAAATCATCAGGGACGCGGATTACAGTCATTCATATTTCC
The DNA here is from genome assembly GCA_964452445.1 of uncultured Desulfonema sp. Lineage (GTDB taxonomy): Bacteria > Desulfobacterota > Desulfobacteria > Desulfobacterales > RPRI01 > RPRI01. The sequence continues at coordinate 2,178 of CAYVMK010000359.1, forward strand.
GGAAAAGTCCTTGGCGATTCCGAAAAAAACCCGGATGAAATGGAAAACCACTCGGACAGGCCCGAGTTTGTGAAAGCAATGACCGGAGAAACAGGTGTTTTCACGCGGTATAGCGATACACTTCGTGAACCCATGATGTATCTGGCCATTCTGTTAACCGAAGATGGAAACCCTGTCGGGGTTCTTCGGACATCCGTGAGTATCAGCGCAATCGATAAACAGCTTGAGATAATTCAGAAACGCACATTTCTTGGCATGCTGGTGGTCGCCCTGCTGGCTGCCTTCGCAGCCCTCCTTTTTTCACGGCGCATCAGCGGCCCGCTGGGAAAAATCCGCGAAGGCGCGTTGCATTTTGCGAAAGGCGATCTTGCCTATCGCCTGCCGGTATTTGCTTCAGCCGAAACCGAATTGCTTGCAAAGACCATGAACGATATGGCGGCGAATCTGGATGACCGCATGCAGACGATTATCCGCCAGCGCAACGAGCTTGAGGCTGTTCTTTCAAGCATGAATGAAGGTGTAATCGCCATCAGCATGGAAGAGAAAATAATAAGTGTTAATCAGAGCGCCGCAAGGATGTTCCATATAGAGTCTTCCGGCCTTTTGAACCGAAGCATTCAGGAAACTGTCCGAAATCCGGATTTTCAGCGCTTTGTCAGAATTTCTATTTTGGATGAAAACATTCATGAGGAGGACATTTTCTTCCATCTCAAGGAAGAGAGCCTGCTCAACACCCGATCCGCCCCGCTTAAAAATGCCGCGGGAGAGCGCATAGGCGTCCTGATAATTTTAAATGACGTAACCCGATTAAGACGTCTTGAAAATATGCGCCGGGACTTTGCCGCAAACGTTTCACATGAAATCAAAACCCCGCTTACGGCAATTAAAGGTTTTACTGAAACCCTTAAGG
>CAYVMK010000360.1:0-3050 GCA_964452445.1 uncultured Desulfonema sp.
GGAGGAGATCGCAGTTGCCCACCGACATATTCGCCTGGTAGGTGCCGTGCATTCCTATCATTCCAAGCCACAAAGGGTCTGATGCAGGGAAGGCTCCGAGCCCCATCAGCGATGTTGTGACGGGGATCATTGCTTTTCTCGCGAGTTCGGTCAGTTCGTCAGAGCCTTTTGACAGAACTACTCCCCCTCCGGCAAAAATTACCGGCCTTTCGCATTCGGCTATAAGACCTGTGATTTTCTGAAGTTGCTTCTGGTTCGGGTTATAAGTCGGTTTGTATGACTTTAAATTCACCTCCTCAGGCATTCTGAAAGGAACTATCGCTTTCGCAATGTTTTTAGGAATATCTACAAGAACGGGGCCGGGACGTCCTGACCTTGCAATATAGAAAGCCTCCTTCAGGATTCCCGCCAGCTCTTCAGCTGTTTTTACAAGGTAGTTGTGTTTGGTGCACGGCCTCGTGATGCCTACTATGTCAACTTCCTGGAAAGCGTCGTTGCCGATAAGGTGTGTCGGAACCTGCCCGGTAAGAATCACAACTGGTATCGAATCCATGTATGCCGACGCTATCCCCGTGACCGTATTGGTTGCCCCCGGACCTGAAGTTACAAGGCATACGCCTGTTTTGCCTTTTGCCCTTGCGTATCCGTCTGCCGCATGGACGGCCCCCTGTTCGTGACGGACAAGGATATGCCGTATATCCGTTCTTGAAAGCTCGTCATAAATATCTATAACTGCGCCGCCGGGATATCCGAAGATAGTATCGACTCCTTCGTCCTTTAATATCTTCATAAGGATCTGGGCGCCTGTCAGCATTTGCTCTTCATTATTTTCTTTCATAAATTCCCCTGAGTGTGCCGTGATATTATTTTGTTACCGCTCCTTCGCTTGCCGAAGATACCATTCGTGAATATCTTGCCATGTAGCCGTGAGAAATCTTCGGTTCGGGCCTTACCCAGCCTGACATCCTTTTTTCGATTTCTTCATCCGGAACTTTAAGAATTATTGTTTTGCCCGGTATATCGATTTCAATCCTGTCATTTTCCCTAATTATGGCTATCGGGCCGCCCTGCATCGCTTCAGGTGAAATATGCCCGATGGCTGCTCCTCTGGTCCCGCCGGAAAAACGGCCGTCGGTCAGAAGCGCTACATGCGCGTCGAGCTTCATCCCGGCTATAGCCGAAGTTGGTGTCAGCATTTCGCGCATTCCCGGACCGCCCATCGGTCCTTCATACCGTACGACGATGACATCTCCTTTTTCTATCTTTCCTGACATGATGGCTGCTGTTGCAGCTTCTTCGGAATCGAACACTCTTGCAGGTCCTTCATGGCGCAGCATCTCTTCACAAACTGCCGACTGCTTTACGACGCATCCGTCAGGGGCAAGGTTCCCGTAAAGAACGGCAAGGCCGCCTTCCCTGTGATAAGGGTTCCCGACCGGACGGATTACGCTGCTGTCTGCAATTTTTGATTTCCCGGTATTTTCCTTAACGCTTTTTCCGGTTACGGTCATGCAGTCGTCATAAATCAGGTTTGCGCCGGAAAGCTCCTTTAATACTGCCTGTATGCCGCCTGCCCGGTCGAGATCTTCGAGATGGTGCTTACCGGCGGGGCTCAATGAACAAAGGTGAGGCACGGCCCTGCTCATCTCGTTTATCATGGAAAGATCGAAACCGACACGCGCCTCCCTTGCAAGCGCCGCAAGGTGTAAAACCGTATTTGTTGAACATCCGAGAGCCATGTCAACCGCAAGAGCATTGCGGAAAGCTTTTTCGGTCAATATTTTTCCCGGGGTTATCTTTCTTTCAAGAAGGGTCATAATTTGAAAGCCGGCCTCTTTTGCAAGTCGCAGCCTGGCCGACATTACGGCAGGTATGGTTCCGTTGCCCGGCAGCCCCATTCCGATCGCTTCAGTCAGGCAGTTCATGGAATTTGCAGTAAACATCCCGGCGCATGATCCGCATGTGGGACAGGCTGCATCTTCAATCATGGAAAGTTCCTGTTCGTTCATTCTTCCGGAAAGGACGGCGCCAACCGATTCAAAAACGGTAATAAGATCGATTTTTCCGGAACCGGGGTTATAAGGATGATATCCCGCCAGCATCGGCCCTCCGCTTATTACTATCGACGGAATATCAAGGCGCGCCGCAGCCATCAGCATGCCGGGGACTATTTTGTCGCAATTCGGGACAAGGACAAGGGCGTCAAATGCATGGGCGACAGCCATAATCTCGATCGAGTCGGCTATCAGTTCTCTGCTTGCAAGGGAATACTTCATTCCTTCGTGGTTCATTGCAATCCCGTCACAAACCCCGATTACGCCGAATTCGACAGGAGTGCCGCCGGCCATGTAAACTCCTGCTTTTACGGCATCCGTAATCTTGTCGAGATGAACGTGGCCGGGTATGATGCTGTTTGAGGAATTTGCTATGCCTATAAGAGGTCTTCCTATTTCTCTGTCTGTATATCCCATGGCTTTAAAAAGGCTTCTGTGGGGCGCTCTTTCAACGCCTTTTTTTACGAGATCACTTTTCATCGGTGTTTTCTCCCCAAAAAAAAACCGTTACCAGCTTTTGGGCTGATAACGGTTTTTAATATTTTATAAGGTTAAAATCTAAGCCATTATCAACCCGTTCCCTCCCAAGGGAATAATTACCCCGACTAGGAGGAGAACAATAATGCCGACAAGGCTGTTAATGGATAAATTTTTCATTCAATGTATGCCTCAATCCTTAATTTTGATTTTTTTAATAACAGCCTTAAATATTCGTGTCAAGATAAATATTGTAAAATTACCGGCAAAAGTTTAAATATTTCACGGTAACTGCTCTGGTGGATAGGCTGTAGGCGTTTAGGCTGTAGAAGAAAGGTTCGAGACAGATTACCAATAATTCCCTGCTGCGGAGCTTGTGACAAAAGAAAGTATTGCCGAGCATGAAGCATAAAAGGGATAATGATTAATGTTCGATGAATACAGGAGACAGCACAATGACTGACCAACAACCAACGATAAACGTGGAGCAATGAAAGAAAATAATGTAACTCCAGTTAA
>CAYVMK010000361.1:0-3050 GCA_964452445.1 uncultured Desulfonema sp.
GAATATCAACTTTTTATGAGTCTATCATAATTGGTTTTTTTCCCAATCGGTTGGGAGAAAGGGGCCTATGAACCCTTGAATCATAGGATCACCAACTCTTTTGGAGGTGGTCCTATGATAAATAATTTCAGTATTGTGCAAACACATATCCTCTTGGCCCGGAAATATCTTCAAATACAGGTTTTGGAAGTTTATCTTTATAATCCATGTAATTTTCCATATCGCTTATAATAATTACTTTTCCGGTACCGGTATGAGCAATTATCAGCCTGTTTAAATCTTCTATTGTCAAAGCCCGGTGTTTTGAATCCTCATAGCCGAGACCATAGGAAAGTTCTCCTCCTGGTCCGATCTGAAAAATATCGGATCTTTTATAATACCAGCAGGCTGCCTTAATTGATCCTTTGCTTGAAACCAGGAGAGAATCCGGTTTGATTCTTGACAGATTTCGGTTAAGCAACTCCTCTGGGGCCTTGTGTTCTATCACGGTGTCCGGGATAGCAAAATTTACACAAAATACAAAAAAGACCGGCGCAATACAGAACCAGGATATTTTTTTCTTCCAATCCTGAATCCTTGCAGATATGCCCAGCAGGAATGCAAAACCAAGCAGGCCAAGGCATAAGAGGACTGCTTTCCAGATATTGGAATACGGCTTGAAAGATATTATTCCAAAAGCCTGAACAAGAACAAACGCCGCAACCAGAGAAAAAATGAGGATGCCAAACAGGACCGCGCCTCTGTCAAAGGCCTTTTTGTTTCCTTTTTCAAAATAAATGTTCAGGGTTATGGCAAAGATTATAGAAAAGGGTATCAGGCATGGCAGAATGTATGTAAGAATCTTTCCGCTTGAGGCTGAGAAGAAAAGAAAAGGAAAAGCAAACCAGCACAGGCTGTAGCGAAACAGACTGTTTTCAAGGAGCTTTTTAAAAAAACATTTTGCTGCGGCAGGGGCAACGAAGGTCCAGGGTAAGACGCCGGCAGGAAATAAAACAAGGTAATACCAGAAGCCTTTCTCATGCTGGGCAGTGTCCGATGTGAAGCGTTTTATATGTTCATGCCAGAAAAAGAAATTCCAGAAATCCTTTTCTTTTAAATGGATCATTATTGACCAGGGAAGAGCAACCAGAACAGCGGATAAAATGGGAATCCAGGCAAGTCTGAAGAGTTCTTTCCATTGTTTTTCCCAGATTAAAAAAGGCAGTATGGTGACTGCCGGGATCACAAACGCTATAAATCCCTTGGTAAGAAAAGCTAAACCGGAAAAGAGCCCCATGAATGCCAGCCATCCTCTTTCTTCCCATGTCCTCTTTCCGGCATTACAGGCAAAGAAGAAAGATGTCATTGAAAGGGCGATAAACATGGAAAACGCTGGATCAAGAACGCCATAGGCTCCAACTCCTGCGACAAAAAAAGATGTCAGGAATACAAGTACGGCCAGAACCGCCGTATAATTGACGGAAAAAAATCGGCGAAGAAGCAGAAAAGCGGTTAATGCCGATATTAAAGTCGCTGCTGCTGAAGGAAAACGAACGGCAAATGCATTCTCGCCGAATATTCTGATGGAGAGCGCGATCAGCCAGTAACCCATAACCGGCTTTTCAAAATACCTGAGACCGTTCAGCTTTGGAACAATATAATCGCCTGAACTAAGCATCTCCCTGGAAATAGCTCCGTAACGGGTTTCATCAGGCTCCATGAGGGGGCGGACTCCCAGCGGAATGATATAAATGAAAAGAAATATGGATAGTAAAAATAAGTATGTTTTTTTCATGACAATCAGGTCATTCCTGACAGGCTACCAGCCCGTCTCTCCCGGCAATCTTTTTGCCGGCTATTCCGGCTGAAGGGATGTCACCGGAGATATCGAGCAGATCGCTCAGCGGAACAAATGTAATGTTTTTTCTTCCGGCGGCAAGTATAAAGCCTTCAAACATATCGAGACACGATATCCCTTCTACTTCGGCATGAACTGTAAGCACATTAAGCCCGTCCTCTCTGATGCGGGATAAGATAAACTCATTGTAATTTTGATTTGTTATGCCTTCTCTTCCTATAATCTCATCATAGGTCGGGAGGGTTACGGGAATCTGAGGCTGGGAAAGGGTTGCTCCCTGAACAACAGGATAAAAAATGCTTTTCCCCCTGCAATCGCTGTTATAAACAAACGGGAAACCGGTCTTTTCCTTTAAAACCATATCATTGCATTTCCATGCAGGGGCGGCAGAACTTATCGGCGGCTTTCCCGTGATTTCTTTAAGCAAGTTAAAGCCTTTTCCAATTGCCTCATGAATTTCGCTGCTGCTCATTTCATCCAGATGCGCCTGCCAGGTATAGTGATCGTAGGCATGCAATCCTGTTTCATGACCCTGCAATGAAGCGGCATGAATTATTTTTGCAGCCTTTTCCGCAATTACAGGCCCTCTCGAGAAGGTTCCTCTGAGCAGAATGTCCCACCCATACAAACCCGGGGCGCGGGTGCGGGCCATTTTCATTATAAAGCCGGGGCGGATGAGCCTGAAGAGATGCCTGCCCATGTTGTCCGGCCCTACTGAAAAGAAAAAAGTGGTCCGGACGGAATGTTTTGCAAACAGGCCAAGGAGATTGGGCACCCCTGTCCTTGTCCCCCTCAATGTATCTACATCAACGCGCAGACCGATTATCATGCCTGATACCGAACCGCCTCTTTCAGGAAAAAATCAAGGGTTTCAATAACCGATTGTTCCAGACTTATCTTGGGCTCCCATTTCAATACGCGTTTTGCATTCTCTATGCTGGGCTTTCTGTGAATAACGTCTTCATATCCGTCTCCATAATAGGATTTGCTGTCTATCTTCCTTAATCCGGCGAATGGAGGAAATTTATGCCTCAATGGGTGCTTTTCAAAATTTGCGATCAACAGATTTGCAAGGTCTGCGATGCTGGCCTCATTGTCGGGATTGCCTATATTGAAAATCCTGCTGTTGCAGCGGCCGTCCTCGTTTTCTATTATGCGGTAAAGGCACTCGACTCCGTCTTTTACATCGGTAAAGCAACGTTTCTGTTTCCCT
>CAYVMK010000362.1:0-3046 GCA_964452445.1 uncultured Desulfonema sp.
GAATTCAACAGGGCGGGGATGAAGCGCAACACAGCAGAATGACTTTTTACGAAGCTGTCAAATTTAAGATCTGTTTAAAACAGCAAGGAGGCAATAAAATGATTAGAATTAAGCGGATAAGAACTGTTTTTGCACATGCCTGGGTACTTGCAACTCTTTTATTCTTGATATCGGGATGTACTGCCCTGAAGCAGGATGAAAAAAACACCACACCGGGTTCCCATGTCCAAAAAGAGAAAAAAGATCTGCCCGTTTACTATGATTTTGGTGATGTTCTTATTCCGAAAGAACTGAAGATAGATAAAGGTTCCTCATTTATATACAAAGCGCCGGGTTTTTCAGCAGGTGTTCTTGCTTTAAACGGAAGGGTGGAAGTCGGTTCCCTTTGCACTTTTTTTGAGGACAATATGGCGAAGGATAACTGGAAACTGATAAGCGCATTTAAATCGCCCCGGACGGTCATGCTCTTTCAGAAGCAGAACAGATGGTGTATTATCAATATCACGGACGGCGATTTTTCGACGGATGTTGAAATATGGGTTGTGCCGTCAATAGCGGAAGAATCTTCAGGCCTGTTGAAATAACAAGGCAGGCAAGAAGTCAAGGGGGCGAGGCGTGCCCCGCCCCTGCACGATGTCCGATGTTCGAAGTTCGAAGGAGGACGGGACGTGATGAGATATATAAAAGGTAAAAGCATCGTTCTTGGTGTGAGCGGCGGTATTGCGGTATATAAGAGCGCTGAACTTTTGAGGCTGATTAAGAAACAGGATGCAAATGCAAGGGTCATCATGACAAAAAACGCCTCTGCTTTTGTAGGCTCTCTCACATTTGAAGCCCTGTCCGGCAACCCTGTATGCGCGGATCTTTTTGAAAAGGGAAACAATTCATCTATAAGGCACATAGAATGGGCGAAAGAGGCGGATGCAGTTGTTGTTGCCCCGGCAACTGCGAATCTTATCGGAAAGCTTGCGGGCGGCATAGCGGATGATGCGCTGAGCACCTTTCTTCTTGCCGTTACCTGTCCGGTAATGATTTGCCCGTCAATGAATACAAACATGTATGAAAAAGTTTCGGTTCGGAGGAACATCAATATCCTGAAAAAAGACGGGTATTTTATTGTTGAACCGTCTGAAGGGGAACTTGCCTGCGGGACTACCGGGCAGGGAAGGCTTCCCGAGCCCGAAGAGATGCTGGACAGGCTTATGTACTGTCTTTCCCCCAAAGATTTTAAGGGGAAGAGAGTTCTTGTCACTGCCGGCCCCACGAGGGAGCATATCGATCCTGTGCGTTATATAAGCAATCCTTCTTCGGGCAGGATGGGTTATGCGGTTGCACGGGCCGCCGAACACAGGGGCGCTGATGTTATCCTTGTTTCAGGCCCTGCCGGCATCAAAGCGCCGGTAAACGTGGAAATAATCAGAACCGGATCTGCAAAGGAGATGGCGGCAGCCGTTTTTGATCATATGAAAAAGGCGGATATAATTATCAAGACTGCCGCAGTTTCGGATTACAGGCCTTCGGTGACCGCAAAACAGAAGATGAAAAAAGGTGAAGGAGAGATGATGCTTCTTCTCCAGAAAACCGAGGATATTTTACTGGAACTTGGGAAAAACAGGAAAAACAAGGTACTTGTCGGTTTTGCGGCGGAAACCGAAAACCTCGAAAAGAACGCGAAAGAAAAGCTTGGAAGGAAAAACCTTGATATCATAGCCGGAAATCTTCTTGATGGAAAATCTTCCGGTTTCGAGACCGACACAAACAGGGTTACATTGTTTTTCAGAAACGGCGATAAAGAGGTATTGCCGCTAATGGACAAGGAATCGGTTGCGCATATTCTTCTTGACCGGATTCTGGAACTGGATGCAGGAAACTCTCCTGAAAGGAACTTATAAAAATGGTCAGGGCTGGAACATCTTTCGGCAAAGCCGGGCATGATCATGAGCCGGGTGATATCCTCGAAAAAACCTCCGATACCCTCAGATATATGGCTGAAGCCGGATGCACGGGTTTTGATTGTTCGGAAAAAACGATCGGCATCGTAAAAAACCTGGACAGGAACCTGTCATCCGCCGCTGATGATCTGAAGGAATTGCGGAGCTTGATTGGAGATTGTCAAAGGTGCAAGCTCGGCAAGGAGCGCGCCAATATAGTATTCGGAACAGGAGATCCTGATGCGCGGCTTGTATTCGTGGGTGAAGGCCCCGGTTATGACGAGGATCAGCAGGGCGAGCCGTTTGTGGGAAAGGCAGGACAGCTTTTAACAAAGATAATCCAGGCCATAAACCTCACCAGGGAGAAAGTGTATATCTGCAATATCATAAAGTGCCGCCCGCCGGGAAACAGGAACCCGGCGCCGGACGAGATAAAGGCCTGCTTTCCGTTTCTTGAAGGCCAGCTCGATGCGATAAAGCCTGATTTTATCTGCGCACTCGGCACATTTGGAGCCCAGACTCTTCTTGATACGGTTGAGCCGATTTCAAGGTTAAGGGGGCGTTTTTTTGACCTGCGGGGAATAAAAGTCATGCCGACCTATCATCCGGCATATCTTTTGCGAAACCCTGAAAAAAAGCGCGATGTGTGGGAAGACATGAAAAAACTTATGAGCATGATGGATGTCTGAAAGTTATATATGAAAAATGTGAGATCCGGAATATTCTTTTTTGTTTTATCTTTCCTGCTGCTGACGCCTGCAGGCTACGGCATCGCAGGGCAGGGAGATGTGTGCCTGATAAAAATTTCAGCCGATATAAACCCGGGTGTGGCCGATTTTTTGAAAAGGGGTATGAAATATGCTGCGGAGAATGATTTCGGCTGCATCATAATCCAGCTTGACACGCCGGGAGGGCTTTCGGAATCGATGCGTGAAATGGTGATGGATATTCTTGCATCGAAGCTGCCGGTCGTGGTCTTTGTTGCTCCGGGCGGCGCAAGAGCAGCCTCTGCAGGTGTTATAATAACAATGGCTGCTGATATTGCCGCAATGGCTCCCGGCACAAATATAGGGGCTGCGCATCCGGTAGGAATAGGCGGGAAAGATATCGGCGGG
>CAYVMK010000363.1:0-3040 GCA_964452445.1 uncultured Desulfonema sp.
TGTGTTGGGTGTGTTTGGGGTGTTTGTGATAAATATATTGCCGATCTGAGACGAAAGAAGAGAAATGATAAAAAGCATGACCGGTTTTGCCCGGTCCGAAAAAGCAGGCGAAAATATTGAAGTTGTGACGGAAATCCGCTCGTACAACAGCAAGAATCTTGATGTTAACCTGCGCATTCCCCATGATTATCTTTGCCTTGAGGAAAGAATTAAGAGCCTTGTTATCGGAAAAATATCAAGAGGCCGTATAGAGGTTAAAATTGAATTAAGAGATAAAAACAATATTATCAGGGAGTTTGAAATAGATGAAGGCAAATCGGCAGCATACCACGATGCCCTCATGCGCCTGAAAGAGATATTGCAAATTAGTACGGAAATACCCATTGAAATTATAGCCGGGGCTGAAGGCGTCATAAAACCAGCAAAGGTTGAAATAGATACTGAAGGGGAGTGGTCTTTAATCAGTGATTGCCTGATTGAGGCCATGGAGCGTATAGATGAAATGAGAATAAAAGAGGGGGAGTATATTGCCCGGGATTTTATGAGTCGACTTGATGATATAGGCTGTTCTTTAAACAGGATTGAAGATGAGACCCGTGACCTGCAATTATATTATCAGGAGAGGCTTAAGGAGCGAATATCAGCATTAACGAGGGATACTGTTGAGCTGGATGCCGGAAGGGTTGCCCAGGAGGCGGCGTTCCTCGCCGACAGATGTGATATTTCAGAAGAGATAGTCAGGGCAAGAAGCCATATCATCCAGTTTAATATGATAATGAATTCAGGGGAGCCTGCCGGAAGAAAGCTTAATTTCCTTTTGCAGGAGCTGAACCGCGAATTCAATACAATTGGCTCAAAAACAGAAAAAGCTATTGTCTCCCATACCGTTGTGGATGTTAAATCCGAAATAGAAAAGATACGGGAGCAGGTGCAAAATATTGAATAAATAATTTATCTGTCGGGGGGGAAATGGAACAGACTTTGTTGAATATCGGTTTCGGAAGCACCGTGGTAGCAGAGCGGGTTGTCGCGATAATTTCACCCAATTCGGCTCCGATGAAGCGTCTGAAGGATGATGCAAAAGAAGAAAAACGACTTGTCGATGCAACGCACGGAAAAAAGACAAGGGCGATAATTGTCATGGATAGCAACCATGTTGTGCTTTCCGCAATCCAGTCCGAAACCTTATCCCAGCGCCATGCCGCACTCAAGGAATCCAGATAAATGCCATGCCTTCCGGAGCTGTTATCATGAATGCTGAGAATGATAATAATGTGGCTGCTTCCGGAAAGGGCCGCCTTTTCATCATTTCTGCGCCTTCAGGAGCCGGGAAGACTACGCTTTGCCGGGCTTTGATGGAGCATTTCAGTGAAATGCTTTATTCTGTCTCCTACACAACCAGGGAGCCGCGGAAAGACGAAATAATCGGCGCCGATTACCATTTTATATCCAGGGAAGATTTCGCAGGAAAAATAAAGGAAGGGAAATGGGCGGAATGGGCTGAAGTCCACGGGAATTATTACGGAACATCGGCGGTATTTCTGGATAAGGAACTGGCTGCCGGGAAAAACATACTCCTCGATATTGATGTTGAGGGAACCATGCAGATACTTAAGCGGTATCCGGACAGCATTACGATTTTTATAGTGCCTCCGACTCCCGGGATTCTCAGAAAGCGGATCGAATCAAGAGGATCGGACAGCCGAGAGGCAATCGAAAGGCGGCTGAAAAACGCCGAGAAAGAGATGTCCCGGAGAGGGCTGTATATGCATGTGATTGTCAATGACAGCCTTCAGGAAGCGGTTGCGGAGCTTGTCGGGATAGTTGAGATGTACGGGAAAAGCGGCAGGCAAAAGGCATGAGGAGTCAAGCTGTCAAGGGTCAAAGGCACAGAGCCCGCCCTGGCGCGACATGATGGCTATAAAAACCGGACATCGCGAATCAGGTCTGGACCAGTGGCACAAAGTGAAAATAAGTGAACAGTGAAAAGAAAGCGGCAAAGGGGCAGAGGAACAAAGGCACAAAGAAAACCACGAATAACGAGCCGCGAATAATGATGAAAACTGAAATACTATACGGAGTTCACCCTGTTTTTGAGGCGCTTAAGGCAGGCAGGAGAGAATTCTTTGAAGTTTATATGGTCAGGGAGAAGGATTCAGGACACTATAAAAATATAACCGGCCTGCTCTCGCTGCGGAAAATACCGGTAAAAACAGTCAAGCCTCTGCAAATGGAGCAAATGACCGGTTCGGCCCTTCACCAGGGCATCGGGGCAAGGGTAAGCGAATATCCCCTGGCTCCATTTGATGATATTTTAATCAATATAAAGCCAGGTGTTATAGATTTTCTGATATTGCTTGATAATATGATCGATCCGCAGAATCTCGGCGCGCTTGTCAGAACGGCGTTATGCGTCGGGGCAGGGGGGGTTGTGGTTACAAAGGACCGGTCTGCTTCTCCCACTCCCGCCGTTTCGAAGGCATCGGCAGGCGCGCTTGAGCACATATCTTTGTCCAGAACAACAAATATGATAAATGCCATGAAAGAAATCAAGGATAAAGGACTCTGGATCGCAGGCCTCGATGCTATGGCCGATATGCCGGTCTATGATTGCGATTTCAGATCTCCGATTGCCCTGGTAATAGGCGGAGAAGGAAAAGGGATAAGGCCTCTTGTCAAATCAAACTGTGATTTCCTGGTTTCGATTCCCCAGAAGAAGGGAGTCAGCTCCCTTAACGCTTCAGTTGCCGGAGCTGTGGTGATGTATGAAGTGTTCAGACAGCGAAATTGTTGAAAAAGGGGTCGAGGATTCGAGAGGGGTCAAGGGTTCAAGTGAAAAGATTAGCCACAAAGGCGCAAAAACACAAAAAAATTATACATAGTGGCTTCGTGCCTTGGTGACGATGAAAAAAAGTGCAATTCAATATTCGAAGTTCGAGGTACGATGTACGAACTAAAAAAAGGTCAAGGAGAGGAAAAACATAAATGGTCGGAGTAAAAATTACCGTTAATGATGACGGTACGCTGAATGTTCCGGATT
>CAYVMK010000364.1:0-920 GCA_964452445.1 uncultured Desulfonema sp.
GCGGTATTTCTATGAAGAGTTCAACATCCATGGCTGAGAAACTAAGGCTCAAGTATTCGTTGAGGTTCTCCTCAGGCAGTATCATGTATTTTAGCTCATAATTGGCGTTCAGGTAATCCAGCAGACTGCCTTGGTAGAATGCATAATAACGGCTATCGGTCTCTGAAAGGAACATAGCTTCGTATGTGCCTGTCGAATTGGACACATCAAGTTTACGGTCATACACGCCGCTCGAGTAGTTGAATAGCCAAAGCGAGTAATCGCTAGCAATGTTAGCGGTCCCGGTCAAATCGAAGAGCACCCCTCGGACATAGGAAAGCGACGGATCTGGATTGGACAAGGTTACCGCATACTCTGCGTTGAAGTTGTAAGCGGTAGTTCCGTTATCGAGAATAACGTTCAGGTGGAAAAGGGCGTTAGTGCCGTGAATCAAGAACTGCACGATGAACATGCCATCATCCCTGAGGTAATCGCCCGGAGGATTGACGATAATTGGTACAGGCTCGTCAGTGGCCAACTCTGCCTGCAAGATCATCATGAAAAAGTCGTATTGGTTGGTTTCGAAGTTATAGAAGGATACGTTAACATATTCACCGTTGAAGTTGGGATCCTGGACTAAACTGAGGTTTATGAATTCGTTCAGGGTAATCAGTTCAAAACTCGCGATTCCATCGTCGTTTCCAGCGCTTAATGAAAGCTTCAATTTATCGCCATCCACTTTGATCTGGAAGTGGCTAGACGGGAAAGAGGAGTTCAATTGGTTGAGCAATTCCTCTGGGGTCACCGGGTCTTCGCCGCCACTCGTTTCATCGGGCTGGGATACAATGACGTATGGCGGTTCCCCGACCGGTATCGGCACCAAGTCGTAACCGATCATATACCCCAAACTACAAACAAAAACCCAAACACACCCAACACCA
>CAYVMK010000364.1:930-3030 GCA_964452445.1 uncultured Desulfonema sp.
TGTGTTGGGTGTGTTTGGTTGTGTGGGGTATATGATCGGTTACGACTTGGTGCCGATACCGGTCGGGGAACCGTTCATTCTCGGCCTCGTATAAGTAGTAGGCTATGTTGCCTCTCGCAGTAACTGCAAGGAAGGAGGTCCAGTTGATGGAGATTGGTTTGCTGAAGCTTAAGCCAACGATTTCGCCGGGAAGCACGAGTTCGTAAAGACTTAAGTTGGCTTGCAGGATGTTGCCTGAGGTGTCACCCATATAGATGGCGGAGATGTTTGTGTTTATCGAGCCTTTATTTAAAATGTAAACCGTAACGGCAGTTGTGCCCAAATCAGTATAGTCTTTCTCCAAGACATCAACTATCTCTATCTTCTCAAGTAATCGGTTTTTATCCTCATCATTATAAGGCATGAATGAATTTGCTTTCAGATTATTCGAAAGAACGGTACTAGCAATGACTACCAACACGAGCAATAGAGCAACCGAAATCAATGGACTGACGCCTTTGCGTCTTAATGGCATAGAATAATCCCCACGATATACCCGAAATGGTGCTATTAATTCATATCGGTATAAAGTTTAATAGAAAAATAAAAAATTGAACATAAATTAGTGCAAATATGCGATAAATGAAATGCCATAAATAAAGTATGTGTGCAGATTGGACAACAATTTATATAATGATTAAGGTTGATAATATGTTGGTGCGCAATTTGGCAAAGGGAGTTAGCGAGATTGTATCGCAGATTTTGATGATCCTTCTTGTCATGTCCATCGGGACGGTAATCCTGACTTACAGCATGGGTTATTTCTCAGGATTGTCCGGCGCTAACGACCTTATGACCAAGATGAACGGTGACACGTTGAAAGAGAGATTCGTAATAGTGAATGTCAATAACTCAGGAAGCAACGAACTTTGGGTTTCAGTTTATAATTACGGAGAGCAGAACATCAGGATAGATGCGTTATACGTCATGGGAGAAAGCAGGAGTATTGAAAAAACGACCATTTTACCCGGAGAGTTTAAGACGATTTATGGCGGCACTCTTGGCCAATTGCCGCTAGGGGAATCGACGTTTACCGTAAGAGTCGTATCCAGTTTGGGTAATTATTACGAGAATATATACATCAAGGGGACGGTCTAGATGCGGAGTCTTAGCAGGGTCAGGAAGGGAAAGAAGGGCGTGAGTACGACCATAGGGATGGCCATGTTTATGCTCATCTTTGCGTTGACAGTATCCAACATGTTCGTGTTTTCGCAGAGGTTCGTCAACTATGTCGAGACAGCTAAGACAGAGCTGGACTTCCAGAATATGAGGGCGCAGGAGTATCTGATAGTGATCCCGACGGGCACAAACGAGAGTGCATCCATCCAGATAATCAATCCTACCGCACAGCTGATCTTGGTTACCCAAATATGGAGCAAAAACCAAGTGCTTGATGACCAGATGGTTATCCCGGCCTTTGGAAAACAAGTATTACCTTTTAATGCCCCATTAATTAATGATGGTAATTTTTCAGTAGTGACTTCGAGGGGTAACGTCTTTGCAGGCATGATTTTAAAATAAATCCATGTTGAATGCTATCAAAAAAAAGTTTTATGCGATGAAGAATTATAATTATAATATTTTAATAAAAAAACCTTTTAAAAAAAAATAAAAAAATAGTTTACTTAACTATGTTGAATTCGAAAGGTGTATTGTCGCTAAAGACCAACTTGATGAGATTTGCACCATTTGGCCAATATGCAGTTGTGCTGAAATTAATCGATGTAACAGTACCAACGCTCCAATCGCCTGTTACGGTGTAATTAGCAGTTAGGGCGACTGGATTGTTGTTCACATATACTGTTGATAGCGATACTGATTTAGACCCTGTATTTCTTACATATGCACCAGTATGGTTTGACGCGTCAACAACAAATGAAGCCTGTCCTGCTTGTGGACTGCCTGTTCCTCCAATGAAGCCCATGACGAAGCTGTAGGTCACAACGGCCGCTGCGACTGCAATGACGATCAGCAATAGTGTTGCAATGATTGGCGAGACACCTTTCCGGTTTAGTTTCAATGTACGCATATTTTTTTCCCCTAAATTTCTGTTTAATTGTA
>CAYVMK010000365.1:0-3023 GCA_964452445.1 uncultured Desulfonema sp.
TACATTTCTGACCATTTTGTTACGGCTCCTTATGCCGGTCACGGCTTACGGCTCCCTATGCCGTTCACGACATTCCAATGTTATGGTTATTTTTGAACAACAGCTTGGTCTTTATGCCGTCCGTCTTTTATGGGCGGCCGGCATAATTTTATTCCTTTTTTATTCTTCGCACAGCCGCTTCTTCATTTATCTTAAAAGCTCCATCTTTAAACAATACCGAATTAAGCCATCTGAAACCGAATTCAATCAGCGCAACATCATCGCTTCTTATTTTTTCGAGAGTTTTGTCATCGATATTGTAAAGGGTCAGAAATGAGCTTTCGAAGATAAACTGTCTGAATTTTTCAGCATCATAGCTTGCCGCAAAAAACATTTTTTTGCTTTTTTCCGTAAGCTTTATGTTTTGCGGAAAGGACCTTTTTTTAACTATTAGGTCTATCCATCCGGCGTTAATTTCGTCATGTATATCAACACCCTGATCTATTCGCCATTCCGCGATTGTCCAGATCTTATCTTCCTCGAATCCCAGGCAATGGGGTTCATTTACGAAAAAATAAAAATCCGTGGCATCCGAACCTTCTTTATAAGTAAGGGCTGCAACTCCTACAGGATAATAACGGCAAGCTGTCGGCCTGTCGGGGTAAACAAGACACCCGTCATCTCTTACAAAAGGACAGGATTTCAATTCATCATCCAGAAGCTTCAATGTTACAACAGGCAGGTCAGTTTTTTCAAGAAGCTGCGGTTCCGTATAAATGGTTAAAAAATCTTCTGAAGAAAGAGAAAGGCAATTTTTAAGCCTTATTATGTCATAAGGCGTTAAGATAATATTTATATTTCTGCAGCATTTGGTAAAACACCTGACATCTTTATGACATTTAAACTTAAATTTACTGTCAAGGCTGTATTTTACAGGATCGATGCGCGCCATTTTATCATTTGTAGTCATGTTCTGTTTCCTGTATGTAAAAAAAAAGAATTATACTGTTTCATAAAAAAGTCTTCCGCGGCCATGGATTTCGTTTCCATGTTTATACACAATAAAGGTTTTCTTACCTATCTCTATCAGATAAGCCTGTCAAGGCCTTTGGCGCTGTTTGGTTTTTACGAGTCCGTCAAAATTAATCTTGATTTAGAATCATAATCATGCTGTATTGGTAAAATAAGATATTCAAGATTATCACTGATGTCCGGTTAAAATCTTAAAAAATCCTGTAACATATTAATTTATTGGCGATTTGCGCTTTTTGCGGTAAAGAGATGGAGGGGGCTCGTTCTGCACCAAAAGCAGTATCAGGATAGACGGTGCGGATTACACTCCCTTGCCTTTTTAATAAACCGATGAGAACGGAAAAAGATTAGACGCTTCTTTAAAGGGAGAAAAAATGAGTATAATTCTCACAGGATTGATTGCTGCTGTTGTAGTTTATTTTCTTTTCCGGATTATAGTATCCAAAAGAAATAAACCGGAGGAGCCTGTAATATATGTCTGTGACGAATGCGGTGAGAAAGATTGCGTTTGCCGGAGGGAAGATAATGCGCCAAAACAATAAGCTCTTTTATTCAGGAGGATAAAGCATGGCAGAACTTATGGAAGTTATAAAGGCAAGAAGAAGTGTGAGGAAATACGAAGAAAAGGATGTTCCGGAGGAAGTATTAAACTCAATACTTGAAGCCGTCAGATGGTCTCCTTCGTGGGCAAATACCCAGTGCTGGGAAGTTGTAGTGATAAGAGACAAGGCAATAAAAGAGAATCTTAAGGAGGCGATTTTACCGAAAAACCCGGCTACAAATGCAATTACACAGGCGCCTCTCCTTCTTGCGGTTTGCGGCAAGCTGAAAAGTTCCGGATTTTACAATAATGTTGTTACAACAAAATTCGGGGACTGGTTCATGTTTGATCTCGGTCTTTTTACCCAGACCCTTTGTCTTGCGGCATTGGACCTTGGGCTTGGGACGGTTGTAGTTGGGCTTTTCGATCATGACAAGGCAAAAGGGATTATAAAAGTGCCCGAAGGATACGAGCTTGTGGCACTTGTTCCTCTCGGATACCCGGCAAAGATATCTTCCGCTCCGCAACGCAGGGAGATCCGTGAATTTGTTCATCAGAATACTTTTTGACTTTTTACGGAACCATCAGTTTTGACACACTCGTAATAAGTCGAAATTCGGACGGCAAAGTAAAAAGCTCATTATGCAAGGCGCGCAAATCTTGAGGAATGAAGCGTACTTGTTGGTACGCTGCAATGACGAAAGATGAAGTGCAACACAGCAGAATGACTTTTTACGAAGCCGTCAATTGTTCTTTGAACAGGGAATGCATAGGAGCTTGCCGTCTTTTCCTGAAATCATCTTTGTCTGCATCGTCATCTCGCCGCATATCGCGCATGATACTGAAGGCGCTATAGACGCATATGGCGGTACTGGAACCCCGGACGTTTTTGCCGAAAATACTTCGCCAAAAGGCCTCGAAAAAAGGTCTATGGCTTTTAAAAGCCGTTGTCGGAGCCTTTCCTGCTCGTTTGCAGTTCCTGTGGATACGGCCTTTTCAAGAGCTTCAAATTCATCCTTATTTTTACCGGCATAAACGTAGGTTGTTTTTCTTGAGAATCTGTATGCCTGCTTTTTTGTGCGGTTCACAATGGTGTATGCGTTTTTGCCGTAATCATTTATTATCAGGTTCCCTTTTCCAGCGGTTGTCCCGAGCATGACCTGGAGAGCATCTATTGCGCATGAGTCGTTTTCGCAGACGGCCACAATCTCCTCATCCATCGAGCGCTTGAGGCCAAGCAGTCTTATGCTCTCTTTTGCGACAAGATATCCATAGACAAGACCGGGACACAGATGTCCGTGAAAGGCTATGCATTGCCTGAGATCATAAGGTATTTCAGCTTTTGTTTTATCGTTTTCCAAATTAAACCTCCCTGTTAATGTAAGCTTGATAAGGCATATAAACTATTATGCTAAGCGAATTTGCAAGCTTTTTTTCAAATCTTTTGATGATATTTTCATTTTCGTTTCTT
>CAYVMK010000366.1:0-2995 GCA_964452445.1 uncultured Desulfonema sp.
TACTGTCCTCGAAATCTGTAACTGCGGAAGATGGGCTAACCCGCTGCAAAGGGCACCCCCGTCTTCCTGGATCCACCACCAAAAAAATAGAATCACCTCGTTGAGCTTGATAAGACAAGCGGATAGAATGCGTTCACCACAAACGATCTATCATCAACGAGGTGAGAGAACATGATTGCACAGGGTTTGTTGCCTTTCAAGTACGAAGAGGAGCGACAAGGTTTAGGGTTGACCGGATTGGGGGGTCTGCCGACGTATCTGGATTTTGCGGATGCCTCTGGAATGTGGGAATCGATTGAGCGGCACGTGAAGGTGAAAGGCGCACAGGGATGGAGGGACAGTGATGTGGTGATGTCCCTGATGTTGTTGAATCTGGTTGGTGGGGAATGCGTGGAGGATGTGAATCGGCTGGAAGCGGATGAAGGATTTTGTAGGATTTTCGATAAGGCCCGAAAGAGGGGTTTGAGCCGGAAACAGCGAAGAGAGGAGAAGAAGAGATGGCGGAAGGGGAAGAGACGTGGGATCCCTTCTCCTTCTGCGATATTTCGATATTTGGAGGGGTTCCATAACAGTGGGGAGATTCGGGAGGAAGGGAAGGCGCATATCCCTGTGCCGAACGAAGCCTTACGAGGGTTGGGTAATGTGAATCGGGATTTTCTAGGATTTGTGCAGAAATGCCGGAAAGAGGAAGTAGCCACGTTGGACATGGATGCGACGCTGGTGGAGACGCTCAAGAGTGATGCGCTCTTTTGCTATCAAGGGTATAGGGCATATCAGCCTCTAAATACATGGTGGGCGGAGCAAGGGGTGGTGGTTCACACGGAGTTTCGAGACGGGAATGTGCCGGCAGGATATGAACAGTTGCGGATCTTAAAGGAGGCGCTGAGGTGTTTGCCGGAGGGAGTGAAGAAGGTGCTGGTGCGCTCTGACACGGCGGGGTATCAGCATGATCTGATGAAATATTGCGAGATGGGGAAAGATAAGAGGTTTGGCCGGATTGAGTTTGCGATTGGCTGTGATGTGACCCGTGAGTTTAAGAAGGCGGTTGGGGAGATTAAAGAAGGGGAATGGAAAGTCTTATACAGGGATGAAAACGGCAGGCGGGTAGAGACGAGGAGAGAGTTTGCTGAAGTTTGCTTTGTGCCCTGTGCGATTGGGCATAGCAAGAAGGGGCCGGAGTATCGATACATTGCGATTCGAGAACGGATGGAGGAGCAGCTGATTCTAGGGGGTATTGATGAAGAGAAGCAATACCCATTTCAGACCATGATGGCGGCTGATAGGAAATACAAACTTTTTGGGCTTGTGACGAATATGGATTGTGATGGGCAGGAACTGATCCCCTGGCATTACAAGAGGTGCGGCAAGAGTGAGGAAGCCCACAGCGTAATGAAGGAGGATCTGTCTGGGGGAAAGCTTCCCTCGGGAGACTTTGGAGAGAATGCGGCATGGTGGTGGATCATGGTATTGGCCTTGAACCTGAATGCGGCCATGAAAGCTTTGGTGCTGGGGAAAGAATGGATTGCCAAGAGGATGAAGGCGATCCGTTTTCACCTGATTCAACTTCCTGCTCGGGTGATTGAGCGTTCTCGACAGTTAAGTGTGCGGGTGCGGGAAGGGCATCCTGCCTTTCAGTGGCTGTTAAGGATTCGTGCCAGAATTGCGAGACTGAGCCTTTGCGCTTCAGGATGAGGAACGAAGGGGTGTGACGATTTCACCAAAATGACAGGGGATTAGAAAATCAAAGATCCATGAGGCGAGCTACGTCCGCGACTCCCCCTCCGGCTGATGGCCGACCTCCATTTCTCATGTAGTTCCTGTCTACCCTGTCATTTTGGTGAAATCGTCACACCCCTTCGGGGGCAAAAGGGATAGACAGAGGCCAAAACGGTTAAAACTACCCCTAAGATCTGCTCACTCCAAAACTTGATGGTGGATTTGGGAAGACGGCATTGACTACCATATACACCTGGTGTATCATAAGGTGTATAGGAGGCCGCCCATGAGAACCAACATAGAACTGAATGACGATTTGCTGACCGAAGCCCAGAAGTACTCGCGGGCTAAAACCAAACGGGCGCTTGTCGAGGAGGCACTGACCGCTTTCATCAAAATGAGGACGGAGGAACGAAGAAGACGAACTTACAAGGATCGTCTCAAGGACATACGCGCCAAAGCAAGTTCGGTTCGGCTGACCAGCGATTCACGCGAGATCGTCCGAAAGGACAGGGAATCCCGATGAATAACTATGTATTGGACACCAGTGTTGCAGTGGCGTGGTATCTCGATGAGGCGTTCTCGGCATCGGCTCGGGAGTGGCAGGAAAGACTCCTCTCCGGCAAGATCACGCTGCTGGCGCCTTCATTACACTACTGGGAGTTTGCGAACGTGCTTCGGACTCTTATTCAAAGGCGAGAACTGGAGGAGGACCTCGCCAGGGAGATTTTCGAATTGCATTTGGATGCGCCGATAGTCAGGGCAGAACCCGATGAGAGAACAGTACTCGATCTGGCATTGAAATACCTCTCCACCGCGTATGATGCCGTCTACATCGCCTTGAGCCTTACAAGAGACATCCCGCTGATCACTGCTGAGAGAACAACCACTCACTGGGTATCGAAGCTCCGTGACCACATTGAGCATGTAAAATGAGTACGGGTGCGTCACCCTGGCACAGAGAAGTGCTTCTCTCCAAGGTCAGGCAGGCGTTTTCATGCGTCGCGATGCTCACGCCTGCTCATGGTACCAAACCGATCGCAAGCAGGAGCTTGCTCCTACAGAAATCACGAACAGAAATGCCGCTCCGCGGCAGTGGCTGACTCAGATATGAAATAGGATATCTTCTATTCAAGGGCCTATCACAATAAGCAAAAGTGGTTCTAACGGACGCTGGAAAGTCCTTGCCTTGCGTTCCCACGCCTGAGCGTGGGAACGATAAAAAATCCCTCCCCCGACATGCGGGGGAGGGATTTTCAAAAAAGCGCGATGTTCAACT
>CAYVMK010000367.1:0-2994 GCA_964452445.1 uncultured Desulfonema sp.
ATGCCATGATGCTCAACTCAAGAGACGATATAAACCAGATAATAAATAATATCGGGAAACAGCCCGAAATAAAAAATATCCGCCTTTACAACAAAGAGGGGGAAGATAATATATTCAAACAGCGCTTCCGAAATAGATTCCAAAACGAATATAAAAGACGAAGCCTGCTATATATGCCACAGATCGGAACCGCCGCAGGTCTCTATAAGCCTTGATGAAAGAACCCGCATTTTTTATTCCAATAACGGCTATCGCCTGCTCGGAATAATCAGCCCCATTAAAAACGAACCAGGCTGCTCGACGGACAGTTGCCACGTTCACCCTCAGGATAAAAAAATCCTTGGAGCGCTCGATGTTGTCGTATCCCTTGAAGGAACAGACAAGGAAACACTCCGCACGGAAAAAGGGATAACTGCCCTCGCCCTTTTTGTTTTCATCTTAAGCTCGGCCATAATATTCGTTTTCGTCTTAAGGTTTGTAAACAGACCCGTAAAAAGACTCATTGAAGGGACAAAACAGATAGCAAAAGGCGATTACGGCTTCAAGGTTGAAATCGGGCAGAACGATGAAATGGGCCAGCTCGCATCCGCCATAAATCAGATGGGAAAGGAGATGTGTGAAAACCAGGCGGAGCTTAACAAGCAGAGAGTTGAATACCGGAATCTTTTTGAGCTCGTGCCGTGCATAATAACGGTACAGGACAGGGATTATAAACTTATCCGGTATAACAGGGAATTTGCCGACACGTTCGCACCGAAACCCGGAGACTATTGTTATCAGGCATATAAAGGACGGAGTGAAAAATGCGTTAATTGTTCCGTTGAAAAAACGTTTATAGACGGCAAATCCCATTATAGCGAGGAAAGTGGCTTAAACAGGGACGGGATGTTAACGCACTGGATAGTAAAATCTTCTCCTATAAAAAATTCCAAAGGCGAAATCATCGCCGCTATGGAGATGAATCTTGATATAACCCACCGTAAACTTCTCGAAGAAAAACTTGAAAAATCAGAGAAAAAATATTATGCTATATTCAATAATATCCCCAATCCCGTCTTTGTACTTGATATGGACAGCCTTGAAATACTCGACTGCAATGAAGGCGTGACAACAGTTTACGGTTTCGCAAAAAATGAAATCATAAATAAATCTTTCCTTGATATATTCAAGGAAGAGGAAAGAGAAAAATACGGCTTCAAGATGAGAGTCCACTCTGTATTAACCCAGGTAAAACAGATAAGAAAGGACGGAAACACCGTTTATGTCAATATAAGGATATCCCCTTCGGAATATCCCGGCCAGAAGGTTTTCCTGATTACAACGAGCGACATCACAAAAAGGCTTGAAGCCGAACAGCAGCTCATACAGGCCGGCAAGATGGCTACCCTCGAGATGGCAACGGGCGTCGCACATGAACTCAACCAGCCTCTTACGGTAATGAAAACGGCAAGCAGTTTTTTGATGAAAAAGGTCGGGAAAAAAGAGGCCATTCCCGATGATGTTCTTTTCACTCTCGCCGAAGAGATAGACAGCCATGTTGACCGCGCAACCAAGATCATAAATCACATGAGACAATTCGGAAGAAAATCCGATATGACTCTCGAAAAAATCCAGATAAACAGAATTCTTGAAAGCGCATTTGAGATCTTCAGCCAGCAGCTCAAAGTAAGGGGCATAAAAGTCGTCTGGGAGACCGAAGAGAATCTCCCCATGATAATGGCCGACGCAGACCGTCTCGAACAGGTTTTCATCAACCTGTTGATCAATGCGCGCGACTCCATAGAAGAGAGATGCGAGAAGGAAGGCCGGAAATCGTGCGAAAAAAAAATTACGATAAAAACACAACTGGAAAATGCGCTGGTTGTCATAACCATAAAAGACACAGGCGCCGGAATACCCGCTTCCATTTCCGAAAAGATATTCGAACCCTTTTTTACAACTAAAAAAGTAGGGAAAGGAACAGGCCTCGGCCTTTCAATAAGCTATGGGATTGTACAGGACTGCAAAGGCAGCATAAAGGCCGTGCCCTCGGATGAAGGCGCTTGTTTTGTAATCAGATTTCCCATACCGGATGAACAATAATGGGAAAAACAATTCTGATAGTCGATGATGAAGAAGGAATTCGCAAGGTACTTGGCATATCGCTTTCCGATATGGGCTATAAGGTTATATCCGCCGAAAACGGAGAGACTGCCCTCAGGCTCTTCAGAAACATTAAACCGCAGATAGTACTGACTGATATCAAAATGCCGAATATGGACGGCATAGAACTTTTAATCTGTCTGAAAAAAGAAGCGCCAGATACCGAAGTCATTATGATAACAGGGCATGGCGACATTGATCTTGCCATAAAAAGCTTAAAGTTTGAGGCAACAGATTTTGTGACCAAGCCTGTTAATGACGAGGCGCTTGAAATTGCTTTGAAAAGAGCCGAAGAACGGATTTCAATGAAGAGGCAGATCAGGGAATACACGGAGAAACTTGAACAGCTTGTCGAAGAAAAGAGCAGAAAGCTTGTCGAAGCTGAAAGGATGGCCGCGGTAGGCCAGACAATCGCCGGACTTTCCCATGCCATAAAAAATATCGCAAGCGGCTTGAAAGGCGGAACATTTGTCCTCGAGAAGGGCATGGAGCTGAACAATAAAAAATATCTCCGGGAAGGCTGGGGAATGGTTAAGGGTAATGTAGATAAGATAAAAGACCTTTCACTCGATCTTCTCAATTACGGCAAAAGCTCCGGCACGGTTTATCGGTTGTGTGATCCCAATACACCCGCAATTAGAAGTTGTGAACCTTATGAAGCAAAGAGCCTTTGAACGCTCCATCGATCTGACCGCCGATCTTACAGGCGATTTAAAGCCTTTATATTTTGACCCGGAGGGAATACACCGCTGCATTTTAAACCTTGTTGCAAATGCCATAGACGCCTGCACGACAGAAAATACCGAAGGCAGAGCGAAGGAAGTCATAGTCAAATCATTGAAAAGGGAAGGA
>CAYVMK010000368.1:0-2991 GCA_964452445.1 uncultured Desulfonema sp.
TCCTCAAGATTCGTGCGCCTTGCATAATGAGCTTTTTACTTTGCCGTCTGAATATGGATTTTTTATGGTTTCACCAATATCGACGATCTCGTAAAAAGTCATTCCGCTTGCATTTAATAAGGTTCATATGTCGGATCATTTGATGGGAAAATTGTCAGATGTTTCAACAGGCCCCGGTGTTTACCTGATGAAAGATGCCGGCGGAGAGATAATCTATGTGGGAAAGGCGCTGAATTTGAAAAAACGGCTTTCTTCATATTTTACAGGAGCAGATTCAAACCGGCGGCAGATTAACATGAAAACCGGCCTTCTGATTAAAAAAATAACCTCGTTTGAAACCATAATCACGGGAACGGAAAAAGAAGCCCTGATTCTTGAGTCAAACCTGATTAAAAAGCACAAGCCCAGATACAACGTGATATTAAAAGACGACAAGCGATATCCCTCGCTCAGGCTTGACGTCAAAAGCCCTTATCCGAATCTTGTGATTATCAGAAAAACCGGAAATGACAATGCAGTTTATTTCGGTCCGTTTGCCTCCTCTCAGGCGGTTCGCCGGACCCTGAGGCTTATACATAAGACATTCAAACTGAGGAAATGCACGACTGCAAATTTTAAAAAAAGGCCCCGGCCGTGCCTCAATTTTCAGATGGGAACCTGCCTCGGCCCCTGCTGCAATGATATAGACAAATCGGTTTACGGAGAGATAGTAAAAGAGGTCATACTCTTTTTAAAAGGAAGAACCCCGGTTCTTATCAAAGAGATAAAAGTTAAAATGGAGAAGGCTGCTCAAGCGCAGGATTATGAGCTTGCGGCAGCTTACAGGGACAGGTTGTTTTCGATCCGGAAAACACTTGAAAGGCAGGTGGCGGTCACAACAGATTTTCTGGACAGGGATGTGTTCGCTGTTGCGCGTGAGAATGAACACTCGGTTATAACTCTTCTTGTTATAAGGAGCGGCTATCTGCTGGGAACCCGGCATTTCAGTTTCAAGGCCGTAATTTCAGACGAATCAGGGATGCTGGGAGAATTCATAAGACGGTATTATGAGAAATCCGATCTTATACCCGAAGAGGTGGTTGTTTCCGTGGAGATGGAGGATGCGCCTTTACTTGAAGAATGGCTGACGGAGGTTAAGGGGGAGAAGGTCAAAATCTGCGAGCCGAAAAAAGGGGAACGTTTTGATCTTGTTAAAATGGCTGTTCATAATGCAAAAAATGAGCTGAATAATATAATAGCTTCCATTGTCTCATCAGCCGACCTGCTTTACCGTCTTCAGAAGCGCCTTGGCATGGATAACGCCCCGAAAAGAATCGAATGTTTCGACAATTCAAATATTTCGGGAAAAAATCCTGTATCCGCCATGGTTGTGTTTGAAAACGGAAAACCTTTAAAATCGTCTTACAGAAAATACACGATAAAGACTGTTGAAGAGCATAATGATTACGCTTACATGGCAGAGGTTATCAGGAGGCGGTTCGGGAAAAACGAAGAGTCGAAGCCTTATCCTGATCTTCTCATGATTGACGGGGGAAAAGGACATGTAAGAATTGTCCGCGACATATTAAATGATCTGGAACTTGGCCGGCATTTTGATCTTCTAGGGATTGCAAAGAAGGATGAGAATAAAGGCGAGAAGGAAGATAAGATATATCAGCCCGGAAGGTCCAACCCGGTTAACTTCGGAAGGGATGGGGATCTTCTTTTCTTCCTTCAGCGGATAAGGGATGAAGCGCATCGTTTTGCCGTATCCTTCCACAGGAAGCAGATCCGCAGAAAATCCGTTCATTCGGCTCTTGATGATATTAAAGGAATCGGGAAAAAGAAAAAAGAGATTCTTTTAAAGCATTTCGGAAGTTTAAAAAAAATCCGGGCAGCAACGCATGATGAACTTTGCGCACTGCCCGGGATAACCGCTGAAATCGCAAAAAATATAAAAGAAATCCCGGGGCTTTGAAATTATCTTTCGGATCAGGCACCCAGTTTCTTCAAAACGGTCTTTAATTCGGCAACCGCATCGGCCGATTTCCTTAACGCCGCTTTTTCTTCATCGGTAAGTTTGATCTGTATGATTTCTTCCACGCCTTTTGCGCCAAGTTTTACCGGAACGCCTATAAAGAGACCGTTTATTCCATACTCGCCTTCAAGGTATGCAGCGCAGGGAAGGATCTTTTTCTTGTCCTTTAAAATCGATTCGGCCATTTCAACCGCGGCTGAGGCAGGCGCGTAATATGCGCTTCCTGTTTTTAAAAGAGAAACTATTTCAGCACCGCCGCTCGCGGTTCTTTTGACAAGGGCCTCAATTCTCTCCTTTGAAAGCAGCTCGGTTATCGGAATTCCGGCAACAGTCGAATATCTCGGGAGGGGAACCATGGTATCGCCATGCCCGCCGAGAACGAATGCATGGGTGTTTTCAACCGAGACATTAAGCTCCATTGCTATAAAAGCCCTGAAACGGGCCGAGTCCAGAACGCCGGCCATGCCTATTACCCTGCTTTTGGGAAAACCGCTTGCCTCAAATGCGACATGGCACATTGCATCAAGGGGATTGCTTACAATAATGATGACCGCATTCGGGGAAAGTGCGGCAACCTGTTTCGTGACGTTTTTAACTATCCCTGCGTTAGTTCCGATCAGATCGTCTCTGCTCATGCCCGGTTTTCTCGGAATGCCGGCAGTAATTATTATAACATCGGATCCTGCAGATGCGTCATAGGTGTTATATCCCTTTATATGCGCGTCATGCTTTTCTATGGGAGCAGCTTCGGTCAGGTCGAGAGCTTTACCCTGAGGCACGCCTTCAACGATATCTATTAAAACAACGTCGCATAATTCTTTTTCAGCCAGACGCTGGGCTGCCGTGGCTCCAACATTTCCTGCTCCAATAACGGTTACTTTCTTGTCCATAAAGACTCCTTATTGATTTGTTATTACTTTTGACGGCTTCGTAAAAAGCTCATTCTGCTGTGTTGCACTTCATCTTTCGTCATT
>CAYVMK010000369.1:0-2987 GCA_964452445.1 uncultured Desulfonema sp.
TGTGTTGGGTGTGTTTGGTGTGTTGTTTCAACCGTGGGACATATCATGGACCTGCCTGCAAAAAAAATCGGAATAAATATTGAAGAGGGTTTTCAGCCCGAATATGTCTGTATTCCGGGAAAACAGAAAGTACTAGCCAACCTTAAAAAAGAGGCCGGCGACTCCACCGTCATATATCTTGCGCCCGACCCGGACAGGGAAGGCGAAGCAATTGCATGGCATACGGCGGATGTATTAAAGAAAAAGGGAAGAACTTTTCACCGGGTACTTTTTCATGAATTGACTAAAAACGCGATTCTTGCCGCGATTGCCGCTCCTGAGAATCTGAATGAAAGCAAATTTGAAGCCCAGCAGGCTCGCCGGATACTCGACAGGCTGGTAGGATATCAGGTCTCCCCTATTCTCTGGAGAAAGGTAAAAAGAGGATTAAGCGCCGGGCGCGTTCAATCCGTTGCTCTTCGCATTATATGTGAAAGAGAGCGCTCAATCCAGTCTTTTATCTCCGAGGAATACTGGTCAATAGCAGCTCATCTCGAAACAGGTGATAAATCCGCATTTATCGCCAAACTAGTCAAGAAAAACGGGAAAAAGATTGATATTCCGAATGAAGAGACTTCATCGGGCATAACAAAAGAATTATTAGGAACCCCGTTTATTGCTGAAAAGGTTCTGAAAAAATCGACTGTAAGAAATCCCCTTCCGCCTTTTATTACAAGCAAGCTGCAGCAGGAGTCCATCACAAAGTTAAAATTCTCCGCCAAAAAAACCATGACGGTTGCCCAGCAGCTTTATGAAGGAATAGACCTTGGCCCCGGTGAGCCGGTCGGACTTATCACTTACATGAGAACCGATTCGACCAGGATTTCAAAGGAATCGGCCGAAGAGGCATTGCGGCTTATAAGGGAGACTTTCGGAGATAAATATTCTCTTAAGGAACCGAGATTCTTTAAGAATACGAAAAAGGTCCAGGATGCCCATGAAGCCGTACGCCCTTCATCGGTTTACAATACTCCTGAAAAAGTCGCTCCGCATCTTTCGAAAGACCAGCTTGAGCTCTATACTCTCATATGGAAACGGTTTGTGGCATCCCAGATGACACAGGCTGTTATAGACAAAGTGACCGTATCGATATCAGCCGGACCTTACATTTTTAACGCGAACGGATCGACAGTCAAATTTCCGGGTTTCATGTCCCTTTACATATCAGCCGATGAAGACATGGAAGAGGAAAAGAAAAAAATGCTGCCGGATATTTCCGAAGGCATGGCTTTAAAACTGAATAAACTTGAACCGAAGCAGCACTTCACGCTTCCCCCTCCGAAATTTTCCGAAGCTTCACTTGTAAAAGAGCTCGAGGAAAACGGAATCGGACGCCCCAGCACATATGCCGCCATTCTTTCGACGATACGGGAAAAAGGCTATGTTGATTTTTTAAAAGGTTACTTTAAACCAAGCGAGCTCGGATTCATCGTAAATGATCTCCTGGTGGAAAGCTTTCCGAATATATTCAACGTTGATTTCACGGCCAGAATGGAAGACGATCTTGACCGGATAGAAGGAATGGATGCAAAGGCGCTTGATGTTTTGAGCCGCTTTTACAAATCCTTCAAGAATGAGCTGGATAAAGCCTCCGAAGAGATGCTCAGCGTGAAGGGTGTGGGTTTTCCGACCGGTCTCAAATGCCCTGAGTGCGGGAAAGAGCTGAAAATAAAGGTTGGGAGAAACGGCCATTTTCTTGCTTGCAGCGGTTATCCGGAATGCTCCTATTCCAGGGATTACCAGAGGGATGAAAAGGGGGCGATCCTCCCGGTCTCACCACCCTCAAGTGAAGCTACGGACCGGGTTTGCGAGAAATGCCGTAAACCAATGGTATTGAGGCATGGAAAGTACGGGGATTTTTTTGCCTGCTCCGGATACCCCGAATGCAGGAATACCCAGTCGTCCAATTCAAACGGACGGACACAGACGACGGGAATCAAATGCCCCGAAAATAATTGCTCCGGTGAAATATTTGAAAAAAAATCAAAAAGAGGCAAAACTTTCTTCGGTTGCAGCCGGTTCCCGGAATGTAAATTCGCAACTTGGGACAAACCTGTCGCAAAGGAATGCCCGTCATGCGGGGCAAAATTTCTTCTTGAAAAAACCACCAAGAAAAGCGGCTCTTACAATTACTGTATAACCGTAGAATGCGGCTACAAAGAAAAGAGTTGACGGCTTCGTAAAAAGTCGAAAATCACGTAACTCCCGTGAAAATCCGCCGTAGCGGAAAATATCAGTCCGCCAATCAGGTTTTATTTCAAATTACAGTCGAGTCTTTCCGGCGCAACATCAACGACTTCGAGCTTGCCGCTCCCGACCTTTTTATCGTCAAGCGCTTCCGCCAGCTCTTCGCTTGTGCCTTTATATAAAAGATCGAGCACAAGAACGCCGCCCGCCTTGTTCCATCCCTCTTTTTTGCTGCTTGCAACCCTTTCGATTTTTTCAACGGCTTCAATGACCATCTTCGATTCCTGGAATGTGTTTACGCCGGTCACATGCAGCTTGAGAGGAGCGCCGTTGTTGAGAAAACCCTGGAAAGAATTGGTAATGGCGTCAACCAAGTATTCATCCACGGCCTTCTGGACAGACATCTGGATCGCGTTTGTTGCGCCTGTTAGAGGACTCATGTGCGCTGAAACTCCGTTTTTGACCGCCGAGCCCAGAACAAGCCCTGTCTGTGTCTGTATGACTTTCAACTGGAGGCTTGCCTGTATCGATTTTATCCCCGAACCCGGATAGGCCTCCCCTGCATCCTGTGCGACAGCCTTACCTACAATAACATATTGCGCTCCGAATTTAAGACCCAGGGCTTTCGCCGCATTTGTATTCCCGGCAAGCGCCTGCCTTCCCTGGTTATTGTTCATGACGGCATCAACCTGGGATTTGTCTACAAGTTCAAACCCTTTGGCGCCGAGCAGTGATGACATTTCAGTCGAGGCGATTCCCAT
>CAYVMK010000370.1:0-2987 GCA_964452445.1 uncultured Desulfonema sp.
ACACTCGGACCACCAAAAAGCGAGTTCTTATCAATTCAATTGTATGGAGGTTGATAAGTGGAAAAACATATCAAAAAAAGAATCTATTTATGGTTTATCGTAGGGTTTGTAATGCCGCCCTTAATGTGGTCCTGTACCTGCTGGTATGCTGAGCTTTTCAGCACAGAAGAGCTTGCTAGGATGTTTTTGTCTCCATTTTTTATTATATTTGCTTCCGGTTATATCTGTTTCGCAGTTTATGTTTTACACCAAAAAATACTTCAGATAGACAGATATTTTCAAAGTCGATTTGACGACGATTTGCTGAAAGCACAAAATGAGATTATGCAGCTCCCCCTATTGTTTATCGTGCTTCAAATTATATATTGTCTTATCGGACCAAATACGGCACTGCTCGGCAAAGAATTTATGGATTCTGAGGAGTATTTTCTTGCCTGGTTTATCGCAATACCGATAATTGTAGTCTATTCTTTGCCCTTTTTCTTCTTTTTTGTTTCTAATTTAGAAAAGGGTTCATCAGGAATTCCGATTCCGAATAAAAAACCTTTTTTGGATATTAAAAAAAGAATATATTTTGCCTCACTCACATCAATAGTTGGCAACCTTTTAATAATATTAATTTTTGTTTATTCTTTGGTGTCCAGGTCCGTCGACATTCAGGTAAGTATGCTTATACGGAAGCTGTTTGTGATGGGAGGATTCAGTTTTTTATCTGTTTTTATTTCAATTATTCCCTTTGCAAGTAATTTGTCAAGGCAGTGCGAAAAAATGAGAAATTTTTCCTTAAGAGTCGCTGATGGTGATCTTACAGGGACCCTGGCCGTTGAACAAAGAGACGAAATAGGCATCTTGGCGACAGCTTTTAACAATATGACTAATTCTTTAAAAGAGAATCAGCACAATGAACAGAAGCGAGATTGGTTAAATACCGGCAAGTCTGAATTAAGCGATCGGATGCGCGGCAAA
Organism: uncultured Desulfonema sp.; assembly: GCA_964452445.1. GTDB lineage: Bacteria > Desulfobacterota > Desulfobacteria > Desulfobacterales > RPRI01 > RPRI01. The sequence continues at coordinate 967 of CAYVMK010000370.1, forward strand.
CAGGATCTGGCGGCATTATCCCGGAACATTATCAGCTATCTCTGCGTCCGTTTAGACGCAAAAATCGGGGCGCTCTATTTGGCCAGGGACAACAATCTGCTCCAATTGGCCGGCAGCTATGCTTACAAAAAAAGAAAGAATCTTTCTAACCAGTTCAAATTTGGCGAAGGTCTGATAGGGCAAGCCGCGCTGGCAAAGGAAAGCATCGTTATCAGCGATGTCCCTGATGACTACATAAAAATCACTTCCGGCCTGGGCGAAGCTGTCCCTCACAACATCATCGTGATACCCTTTTTGCATGAAGATGAGGTCAAAGGTGTGCTGGAGCTTGGCGCCTTTCGGGAATTTAAGGACATCCGGATGGATTTCTTAAATCAGGCGGTTGAAGGCATTGCCGTTGCCATCGATTCTTGCGAAGCTCATACCCGCACCCAGGCGCTGCTCGAAGCGACTCAAAAGCAGGCCGAAGAATTACAAGCGCAACAGGATAAACTCCAGCAAACGAATCAAGAGCTTGAGGAACAGACCGTGGCTTTAAAAGAGTCTGAGGAAAAGTTAAAGAACCAACATGAAGAGCTGCAGAGTATGAATGAAGAGCTTGAGGAGAGGACCCAATTGCTTGAAAAGCAAAAACAAGATATAAAGAAACAGAATATTGGGCTGGAAGAGGCGCGGAAACTTGTTGAAGAAAAGGCGCGTGATCTGGAGCAGGTGAGTAAATACAAATCAGAGTTTCTGACCAACATGTCGCATGAGCTGAGAACCCCGTTAAACAGTATTCTTATTCTCTCCAAGCTTCTTTCTGACAACAAGAGAGGGGGCCTGAAAGAAAAAGAAATCGAATTCGCTCAAACCATTCATGGCGCCGGATCTGATCTTTTGAAGCTGATTAATGAGGCATTAGACCTTTCCAAGGTGGAAGCCGGCAAGATGGAAGTCAACTTTGAAGATGTGGAAATCGCGGTCATTTGTGACATCATGAAGCGGAATTTTATGCCCCTGGCCGAAAAAAGTGGACTGACTTTTACAATAGAACGGGAAGACGGACTTCCTTCCAATTTTCGCTCTGACACGCAAAAAGTTGAGCAGATTGTAAAAAACATGCTTTCCAATGCGTTCAAGTTTACCGAAAAGGGCGGCATCACTCTGAGTATCTTTCGTCCGGATAGCGCTATTGACCTTTCATATAGTGGAGTAGCCGATCAAAAGTTCATGGCTATTTCTGTTTCCGATACGGGGATAGGGATTCCGGAAGATAAGCAAAATTTGATTTTCGAAGCATTTCAGCAGGCAGATGGGACAACATCCAGGAAATATGGAGGGACCGGACTGGGGCTTTCCATTTCGAAAAAGATGGCCGGACTTCTTGGCGGAGAGATCAGGCTTAAAAGCGCGGCAGGCAAGGGGAGCGTCTTTACCCTTTATCTTCCGGAAACACCGCCCGAAGGAAAGACAGAGGCGAATTTCCGGGAATCGCCTGCTCCTGCCCCTGCAAAGAATGCCGCCGCAACAACTCCAGCCGGAGTGATAAAGAAGACGATATCCGGTCGGCAAACAGAAATGGAATCCGTGCGGGATGACCGAAAAACCATCACTTCTGATGACAAGTCTGTTTTGATCATTGAGGATGATCCGAAATTCGCGGAAATCTTACTTGACCTTGCCCGCGAAAGAGGGTTCAAAGGTCTGATTGCCGGTTCCGGAGAAACAGGACTGCACTTTGCCGATTATTATAAACCGAGCGCTGTTATTTTGGACATCGGGTTACCGGGAATGGATGGCTGGAGTATTATGGAAAGATTAAAAAGCAATGCTGAAACCCGCCACATTCCGGTTCATTTCATTTCTGCTGCTGATAAAAGCCGTGATGCCATAAAAATGGGGGCGATCGGATATCTTACCAAGCCGGTGACCATAGAAGAGCTTGAGACGGTCTTCAAAAGAATAGAAGGGCTTATTGCCAAAAGGGTTGGGCATCTGCTGGTGGTGGAAGATGACGACATCTCAAGAAAGAGTATTGT
>CAYVMK010000371.1:0-1245 GCA_964452445.1 uncultured Desulfonema sp.
AATCCGGCGGGATGGCAAAACCGAGGCCAATACCGGCAACCCGACGGTTGTAATGGGCTTAGGCAGGCAGCGACTTATTAGAAGCCCTGATGCCGGTCTATTTGAGTCCTTAACCGACATAGGAGACTATGTGAAAAAGGATGATCCTATTGGATATGTAGATAATTCCGTCATTCGATCACCCATTGACGGTGTGATATGGGGCCTTACAAGAGACCATATTCATGTAAAAAAGAGTCAAAAACTCGGTGACATCGACCCGAGGGGTGACCGGTCCCTTTGCTTCAGGATCACGCCCCAGGCCGAGGTAATTGCGGAAGGTGTTTTAAAGGCCATTAAGGGAAATGTTCATGCATAAGGGCAGGTGAAACCTATGTTGACAAGTTAGAGCAAAAGAGGTTTTATATACGTTTATGTACTGGCCCCCTTAGCGGGAGGCGCAATCGCTTCTCTATTTTTCGTGCGCCTGCTTGAGCCCCTCATGAGGAGCCCATCGGAGCCGTGCGTCTGCGGGTGCAATATACAACAAGAAAAAGAGATAAAGTTATGACTCAACATGGCTTGGATCAAGGCGCTCTGCGCGAATACTACGGCAGGATACTTCAGAAGAGTAGTGATCTTAAAACCGGTGCGTGCTGTAACAGCGACAAGCAGATGCTTCCTTTAGCAAAAGCTGCGCTGGTGGAAATAAACGACGAGGTAAAGAGCCGCTTTTATGGTTGTGGTTCACCTTTGCCTCCCCTGCTTGAGGGTTGCACGGTGCTTGATCTTGGCTGTGGGGCCGGACGTGACGTCTATCTGGCCTCCCGCCTGGTGTGCCCAAATGGATATGTCATAGGCGTGGACATGACGGATGAGCAGCTTGAGATCGCCGAACGCAATCTGGATTCACAGATGAAGAGGTTTGGATATGCGAAGGCCAACGTGGAATTTCGCAGGGGATTCATAGAAAACCTGGCCGCCATAGGCATCGCCGATAATTCTGTTGATGTGGTTATCTCCAATTGCGTTTTGAATCTATCTCCAGACAAGCCCTCCGTTTTTTCGGAAATCTTCCGCGTTCTCAAACCCGGCGGCGAGCTGCTTTTCGCCGACATATTCTCCGGCCGCCGCGTTCCGGAACGGTTTCATAATGATCCCGTCCTTCATGGTGAATGCCTTGCGGGCGCCATGTACCGGGAGGATTTTCGCAGGCTTCTGCGTGATCTTGGTTGTCTCGATTACCGGGTGATGTCATCGAGACGG
>CAYVMK010000371.1:1255-2985 GCA_964452445.1 uncultured Desulfonema sp.
GGGTTGCGCTTAACTCTCCAAAAATTGAAGCAGCTATCGGCATGATTGATTTTTATTCGGAAACGATCCGTGCGTTCAAGCTGGAATTGGAGGACATCTGCGAGGATTACGGCCAAACGGCAATTTACAAAGGCACTGTTCCCGAAAGCCCTCATTACTTTGATCTGGATGACCACCATCGTTTGCTTACAGGAAAGCCGATGCTCGTATGCGGAAACACTGCGGCCATGCTTCAAGCTACACGTTTTGCGCCGCATTTCACCGTAATCGGAGACCGATCCGTTCACTACGGCCCGTTCAACTGCGGCATAGGCGCCGGGAAAGCTGCGAATGACGAAGGTTCAGGGGGTGCGTGCTGTTAACGAACCAGCAAATCCAGATGCCAGGTGGCGACATCATCCAGGGGTGCAATAAATAACAGGACCTTCAATTTCGCGCAGATCTATGGTCTTGATATGTCGGCCGATATTGCCGCAGAGATCCACTATAAGACTTGGCTCATTTTCCGGCGCAAGGTAGTCTAAACCTTCCGGATTATCATTTTCACAAAAAGGACAGCGCAGACGGGGATAGGGCCAGAGAGTCTCGCATACCGTGTTATAATGAAGCATCTCCTGAAATCTACAAGTCGAAACATAGAAAATTAAGGATGTTCCACCATCTCACATGTACGTTATCTATGGCCCACTTGATTTGAAGGGGTTTTCAATAAATAAGCCGTTATACTGCTGACCATCGTTGAGATCTTCTGACAGTACCCTGCCACATCCTGAACGCTCTGCTGCTGCCAGGATAAGCGAATCCCAGTAAGAAATCCCATAGCGCTTTTGTGTATCAATAGCCCGTTTGACAAGGGGTAGATCAATCTCTTCAACCGGCAATAGCGACATGATACTGATTATCTTCTCCGCGTCATCCAAGGATAGAGGTTCCTTTATCTTTCGAGTCACCACAACAAAAAACTCCCCCAAGACCTGAGTGGACAAGACAGCGGATTCATCTTTGATTGAGTCCCTGAGAATTGCCTGTGCCTTTGCCTGTTTTTTCGGGTCATGTTTGTCGTATGCATAAACAAGAATATTGGAATCAAGAAACACACTATCGCTCATAGAGGTCCTCCCGGACCCAGTCTCTTTCTCCCATATCGCGACTCAATTCCTGAAAAGTGGTCTCAAGCCCTTTAAGGGCACGCGCCTTTTGGGCTACATCCCTTTCCGCAACCGATATGAGATATTCTCTCACCATCTGGGTCAGTGTAGTATTTTTGTCAATGGCGATCTTCCGTACTTTCCGAATGACCTCTTCCTCGACGCTTAAGGTTATATTTGCCACCATAATCCTCCTTGAGTATGGGTGAACCGTATTAAGTTTAACCCATATTATGGTTAACGTCGTAGTGTTTGTCAAGATGTAATATGTTAAAATCCTTAAGCTAAAGGCTAAAAGCTAAAAGCTTTTTCCAGGTTTAATGGATGACTTCCTGCCGTTCCATTCGTTCCATCAATACACACTGAATCTCTGCTTGATCAAAGACATATTTGGTATTGCAATTGTGACAACGAATTTCGACTGGAAAGGGTCCGTTTTTAGAAATATCCGAAAGTTCATTGATATCAAACAAGGCTAACATATTTCGGATCTGCGATGCGTTGCAGTGACACATGAATTCTATGCCGCGTCGGTCAAGCTGTTTTGGTTGGAATTTTCTGAAGGTTTGATTGATCCAGTCC
>CAYVMK010000372.1:0-2983 GCA_964452445.1 uncultured Desulfonema sp.
GAGCCTCCACTTTTATTATTTCAACGCCCATCTATTCACCTCCGTGCTGCTCTTTGTGGTTTTGAAAAAATCCAGCGTTGTCGTTTCTTATCATATTCGCCGGGGAAATTACATCTTTTCTTGCTGTTTGAAATCAAGCATTTTCTTCAAGAGTGACGTTTTAATAGGTTTCTCGCTGTTTCGTGTGGGTGTCCCCCACCCTTGGATATTAGTAAGTTAGAAATTATTTTCTGCGTTTATTTACCCCTCAAGGAGGTACTGAAAAGAGTCCCGTTTATCGGGGTTAAAAAAATAAATCCGCCGTCTTTTCTTCCGTCATCACGACAGACAGGGGCAGTACGTCAACTTTTTCCGTCAGAGCGTAACGCCGCTCTCCGGGATAGACGACGATTAATCGTTCAAGTCTCAGGTCCGTCATTGCAATCCGCATGGAAGGGGTCAGACGAGGCGCATCAGCCCGCTTTATTTCAACGCCGATACGTCGTCCATCTTTAAAGAGCAGAAGATCGATCTCTGCCCCTGCATGGGTGCCCCAGAAATAGGCGTCGTCGGGCCGGGAAGCCGTCAGCAGTTCCTCGATGACATATCCTTCCCACGAGGCGCCGCACTTCGGATGGGTTAAAAGATCTTTCTGTCCCCGAATGCCGATAAGCTGGTGAAGAAGACCACTGTCACGAAAATAAATCTTGGGTGACTTGATCTGCCGCTTCTTGAGGTTCTCATGCCAGGGCGGCAATTGGCGGACCATGAAGACCCCTTCCAGAAGATCCAGGTAGCGGCGAATCGTAGATTCGTTGAGACCGAGGGAGCGGGCGGGTTCAGCGGCATTCCAGACCTGGCCGTGGTAGTGGGCAAGCATGGTCCAGAAGCGAAATAAAGTTTGCGCCGGGGTAACAAAAAGGCCTAACTGCGGGATATCTCGCTCAAGGAAGGTCCTGATGAAGTTTTTTCGCCATGCGAAGCTTTCGGTATCACCGGCCGCGAGAAACGAAAGCGGGAACCCTCCGCGGATCCAATGCATTGAATTGGATTTCTCTCCCACATCTCTAAGGGACAGGCCGCCAATGGAAACGGTTTCCAATCGTCCGGCGAGAGATTCCGATGATTGACGAAGAAGCGCCGGAGAGGCGCTGCCGAGAATCAGAAATCTGGCCGGCAGGGGTTCGCGATCCATCAGCACCCGGAGAATCGGGAAGAGATCCGGTCTGCGCTGGACTTCGTCAATTACCACGAGCCCCGTCAACCCCCGAAGGGCCGTCATAGCCTCATCAAGGCGGGCCAGACTTAAAGGATCTTCCAGATCAAAATAGTTAGGAGAATCAGGAGAAATAAACTGACGAGCCAGAGTAGTCTTGCCGCATTGCCGGGGACCAATCAGGGCGACAGCGCGGCTCCTTTCCAGGGCAGTCCTGATATTGGCCGTAATATGTGTGCGCTGAATCATGGTGACATCTTACCTTGAAATTCCCGTATGTCAAGCGGGATTTTCAAGGTGTTTGGATTGTGAATCCGCGGCAATTGATTATGGAGTTTGCAGGTTGGTTTCATGGTCAAAAGGCAGTATACGAACTCTGGACTGATATGGATCAACAGAGATGAGTGCACCCTGCTGAAGTTCCTCCGGATACCATCACCAGTTCTTTTTCCTCCGATCTCCAGGCTGCATAGGAAAGGGCCTCAAGAACATCCTCACGCTCAAGATAAGGATATTCCGCGAGAACATCCTGAACCGTTTTACCACAGGCGATAAGCCCAACAATCGTCCCTACGGTTACCCGCATCCCTCTGATACAGGGCTTCCCCCCCATAACCTGCGGGTCAACAGTGACTCTTGTTAACGGTTCCATAAACGCCTCCTTTATTTGGTTATTTATAACACAATTTTTGGGAATGCTGTAAAATTTATTATGTTCGGTAAATATCGCAAACTGATGAGCACGGGAGCTATATAGCACTATTTCTTATGCGCCGGCATGGACTATTTTCAATATGGGTTTTATTGCCTGCCAATCGGTCGTCTCATGCGCCGTATGCCAGAGATCGTAATTTCTCTGAAGATTCAGCCATAATTCAGGAGTCGTATCAAACGCTCTGGACAAACGCAAGGCAACATCCGTTGTCACAGCACCTCGTTCATTCAGTATCTTGGATACCGTTTTTCGAGATAATCTCAGCTCCTTTGCAAAATCTGTAACAGAAATCTCTAACGGTTCCAGATAATGAATTCTGAGAATAAACCCCGGATGAGAAGGCGGACTTTTTCGTGTTCTCATAAATGAACCTCATTAATGATAGTCTTCAATATCTACATTAAATGCGTCTCCATCTTTAAATTCAAACGTAAATCGCCGGTTACCGGAGACCTTCAGCGCCCAGCGCCCTTTCTTTTTTGGCTGCAGCAGATGCAGGTCGGAGCCAGGGTAGTTCATATCCCTGATTTCATTTGCCGCGTCAAGCCGATCCAATATCGCTTTTAATTTGGAGGCGTGCCTATCCTGGATACCTTTATAGGTTCCATCATAGAAAAAATCTTCCAGACCCTTATGAATAAAAGATTTTATCATGGATTGTTTTGTAACCTATTAGGTTACATCTGTCAAGAAAAAATCATTCGGGGACGAGCTCATATTCAGAATTCAAGAGCCTGAATAATTACTGTATTTAAATCTATCTGCGTTTATCTGTTAGAATCTGTGGCTGAATAGTTAGTTTCCATAAGGAGGGGAAACTGCCTTTTCATAAGGTCGGCAAGAATTATGTATTTCTTGTTGATGATTTACGGAAACTGAAACGAAAATTTAGAAAAACAATAAAAGGATGACAAACAGATGCTTATTTCAGGCTGCTCTTCCCAAGCGGCCCGATGCAGTTGATCCATCAAATCCTGTAAATCCTGTCAGATATGTTTTTGCTTCAGAAATCCTTCAACAGATTTTTCTTAACGATAGCCAGAAAGGCATGCTTCCGTGGAACATATGCATGG
>CAYVMK010000373.1:0-2982 GCA_964452445.1 uncultured Desulfonema sp.
ACATGAGTTTTGTCCCACCGGTAAGATTAACAATGAATTTGTATTGGTTCCTGTTGACCTTTATCCATTCAATAACATTTTCATAAAAATCCGGAATTGAACCCTCGGGAACAAGAATGCCGGTGCTGCGGTTGAGATAATCCATATGAAGGCCCGACAAACAGTTAAGAATGGCCTGAGACTTTTTCTTTTGCTCCATAGATTCAGTGCTTATCAGCAAGAGATAGTCAGGACGCAAGGCCGTTGTTATAAGAATATTAGGGATGGTCTGATCACTTACCATACAAACCAGACAGGTCTTCATCTTTCATACCTCCTGAAAATCCGGTGTTGAAAATGATGTGTCAACCGCACCGAACCGTCTTCCAGAACCTCTTCTTTCATTTCACGCTGCGTAGTGGAATATATGGGGATAAGCCCTATCCTGAATGCATGATTCACCATAATATGGCATGCGCCGAAATCTCCCTGGATTAGCGCGAAGTCGTTCTTTTCGGCATTAATATTCAGCCATGTCTGAATAGGTTCCAAATATTCTTCAATTGCCGGTAAATCCGGCGGGATATCGCTCCAGATTTTTTTATGATCAGGCGGCATTTCCAAAATCCGGTCAACACCCAGCGAGGCCATGGCGTCGCTTTTCTGGTCATCCGTAAACTTATGGTTGAATATTAGAAAAAGAGAGGTCACTTATCTTATCTGCTGTAAATGTCTGACATCATCAGTTCATAAAAAGGTACAAACGATACCTTTGTTTCCCCAACCGGCATTTCGCCTTTATAAGTTAGGTTAACCACCAGTGCATTATCAGGATGGTATGCAGAAATGAAACTGTGCAATGATCTGGTTATTTCCGGTTTTGAAAGCCTTTTGTATTTTACCTCTATGGGTGTTAACCCACTGCCGCTGTTTATGACAAAGTCCACTTCCGCACCGTCTTTGGTGCGCCAGAAGTTTATCTGTGATGAAGAGTTTTCCATTTTTTCCTGTAAGATATTGAAGATGAAATTTTCAAAGAGATGGCCGATGCGGCTGAGGGAAACATGGCCGAAATCCCCGGTTCCGAAATTTTTCAGCCCCAGATCTGAAAAGTAAAAAAGAGGCGCTTTGGTTATCTCTTTGCGGATATTTGCGTGGTATGGTGATACCTTTTTTATGGTATAGGTTTTTTCAAAATACCAGAGGTAATTTTGGACGGTAGCCGCAGCAATCCCTAATGTGGACGATAGTTCCGAAACATTGACCAGGCTTCCGCTTTGAGCGGCAATCAGACGGAACAAATCGGTCAGAGCCCCGGTCTTCTTGATATCCAGCAGGAAACGGATGTCTTTTTCAAGGTAGCTTTGATAGATTTCATTGATCAACCTTATTTTTTCTTCAACCCTGTCCGACAATATCACCTTGGGATAGCCGCCGAAATTCAGGTATTCTTCCAGCAAAAGCGCTGTCTTTCCGCTTTCGATCTGAAAAAAATCATCAAGCCTGTTCTCGTATTGATAATTGGTCCGGAAATTGATGAATTCTTCAAAGGTTATCGTCGGAAGTTCAAACATCCGCTTCCTGCCGGCCAGAGATTCATGGGTTTTTTCTTTCAGTTCAAGACTGCCGGAACCTGAAACAATAAATTTATAGGGCAGGTTCATATCAAACAGACCTTTCAAGAAAATTCCGGCGTTTTCCCTTCTCTGGATTTCGTCAATGAAAACCAGACCGCTCTCCCCGATTTCCAGACTTATTTTTTTCAGCAATCCTTCCTGGGATTTGAAATGAACATTGTCGGCCTCAATATCCAGGTTCAAAAATACGGTCTTATGCCCGGCTCTTTTTAAATCATCTTCCAATAACCGAAGGAGGGTGGTTTTCCCTGCCTGCCTTGCCCCGACAAGAAGGGTTATCTCCTTGTGTTCAAGATGGTCTTTTAGTTCAGGGAATTTCTTTCTTTTTATCATATAAGACGATTTAAAATAAATTATGATTATATTTTAGTACGACTATTTATAAAGTCAATATTTTGAAAAGTAGCTATAAGGCCAGGAGCGGCAAATACGGTCAATTCAATATTATTGACAAAAGACTATTTATCCGATATCCTTACGACCATCCATCAGAAAAGAGGTTCATATGCCAAAGTATCAAAAAAAGATCCAGGTATTATTAACGGATGAGCAATTCCGAAACCTGGTTGAAATAGCCGCGCAACAGAAAAAAAAGATGGGCACCCTGGTCCGGGAGGCTATTGAAGAATGTCATTTGAAAAAGGCCAATCAGCGCCGCATCTCCAATGCAGTGGACCGGCTCCTATCCTTACCTGAATCACCGGTTCCCGAAAATTATCAGGAGTGGGAAACAGAATATCAAAAAAACAAGTACCCTTGACCATGAAACCCCCAACCTATCAGTTCATTGACGCCAATCTGATTATGTACTCCCTTGGGAGCCCTCATCCCCTTCGGGAACCTTGCAGAATGGTGCTTGAAAAAATAAAAGACGGACTCATACAGGTCGTTACAAACACTGAAGTGCTTCAAGAGATCCTGTACCGGTTTTTATCGATCAAAAAGCCCTCCCTGGCTGCATTGGCCTATACTTCCCTGGTGGAGATCTGCGTGGAGATACTTCCAGTGACAATCCACGACATGGATCTGGCCTTGGACCTACTGAAAAAATATCCCGACATAACTACACGCGATGCCGTTCATACAGCCACTATGATCAATCATGAAATCAAGGAAATTCTCTCTGCCGATTCCCACTTCGATTTTATAACGGAGATTAGGCGAATCCCTCCAGACCGGTAGATCATTGGCCCATGATATACGATATTAAATCCTCCTTTTTTCCTTAAGCACAACCGTTCGGTCAAGAACTTTTCTCAAATTCTCTATAACTTCATTATCCTGTCTTTAATAGGCTTGAAGGGTTTGGGCGTGTGGTTGATGAATTCGTTATACCCACCAAAAACACCCAAACACACCCAACACA
>CAYVMK010000374.1:0-2977 GCA_964452445.1 uncultured Desulfonema sp.
TCGCCTGCGGCGGTCAAAGCCTTGTGATTTTTAACGCTCAGTAATTTAAAAATCTATTTCCCAAAAATCTCAAATCCGTTCGCATATAACTTTTTACGAGTCTATCAAATATCGACGGCTTAGTAAAAAAATCCATATGAAAGGTATTTTTCCGGGTCTATTATATGGCGGATAATTTGAAAGATATTCTCAAGCACAGACTTATTGAAGCATCCGCGCCCTGCCGTATTGATATGGGAGGAACTCTCGATATAAGCACATTCTATTATCCTCTGATGCATCTTAATCCGTGCACTTTCAATATCGCCGTCAATTTAAGAACCGTGGTATCTTTATTTCCGTTTGAAAAAAAAATGATCAGGATCTCTTCACGAGGTTTTAAAAGCGCCGTATTCCCGCTTGGAAGCGCTCCGTTTAACCATCCTCTCGGGCTTATGTTCGCAATCGCATCATTTTTCAGGGCTGAAGGCATCCATATTGTCATTGATTCGTCATCCCCGCCAAGAAGCGCTCTGGGGGGATCATCGGCTGCTGCGGTTGCCCTGATTGCCGCATTTTCAAAAACTTGTGAAAACACCGGTAAAAAGCCTCTTTCGAAACGGCAAATGGTCATGATTGCGCACACAATCGAACAGAGTGTGGCAGGGGTGCCTTGCGGGTTGCAAGACCAGCTTGCAGCGGCTTTCGGAGGCGTGAATGCCTGGTATTGGAAGGATGGAACTGACGGCTCTCCCTTTGTAAAGAAGAGCATACTTAAGAAGGAATTTGCCGGGGATTTCGAAAAAAATCTTATTCTGGCATACTGCGGCGTTCCGCACGAATCAAAAAATATCAACAGCAGATGGGTCAACCGGTTTGTTTCCGGGAAAGATCGCAATCTCTGGGACGATATAGTGATATGCACCGGTAAATTTATAGAGGCAGTGTCAAACCGTAATTTTCGGGATGCAGCGTTCTTTATGAATGAAGAGACGGCGATAAGAAGGAAAATGACCCCCGATGTTCTGGATGGCGTCGGGCGCATGCTTATAATATCGGCCGTGAAAAATAATTGCGGCGCCAGGTTTACCGGCGCAGGAGGCGGAGGCTGTATATGGGCGATCGGTGAAGCCGGTGATATTGAAAAATTGAAGAAAAAATGGGAATCTATCCTTTCAAAAAGAAAAGGCGCCGGCCTGATTAAGGTTAAGCCGGATTATAGAGGCGTGTCGGTAAGAGAAAAATGACGGTTTCATAAAAAGCCCGGATATGCTCACTTAATGAGCTTTTTGGGGATTTTTAAATCACTTTGCTGAATCACAAGAAGGTTGGGGCTAACGCCCTCAAAGCCTTGTGATTTTTAACGCTCAGTAATTTAATAATCTGATTCCCAAAAATCTCAAATCCGTTCGCATATGACTTTTTACGAGTTCATCAAAATGATTTATAGAACAAGAGGTATGAAATATGAATTTTCAAAATGTGATTCTGACTTTACAGAAGTACTGGGCCGGCAGAGGATGCGTTCTGGCTCAACCGTACGATATGGAGGTCGGCGCAGGCACTTTTCATCCTGCAACCCTGCTGAAGGCATTGGGGCCGGAGCCGTGGAATGTCGCCTATGTTCAGCCTTCAAGGCGGCCTACAGACGGACGGTATGGTGAAAATCCGAACAGGCTTCAGCATTACTACCAGTATCAGGTAATACTTAAGCCGTCTCCTATTGATGTTCAGCGGCAGTATCTTATGAGTTTAAAGGCGTTGGGCATAAATCCCCTTGAACATGATATCAGGTTTGTGGAAGATGACTGGGAATCTCCGACACTGGGAGCTTCCGGCCTCGGATGGGAAGTGTGGCTGGATGGAATGGAGATAACGCAGTTTACGTATTTTCAGCTTGCCGGAAGCATAGAGCTTCATCCGATCCCGGTGGAGATAACATACGGTCTCGAACGTATAGCAATGTATCTCCAGGGAGTCGATAATGTCTATGACCTTAAATGGAATGATGTCATAACATACGGAGATGTACACCATCAGCAGGAGGTGGAGCAGTCGACTTATAATTTTGAAAAAGCCGATGTCAGTTCACTGTTCGACCTTTTCGCAAAATTCGAAGCGGAGTCATTGCGGATTATAAGGGAATCGCTGGTGCTTCCGGCCTATGAATACTGCTTAAAATGCTCGCATACCTTCAACCTTCTTGATGCCCGGGGCGCCATCAGTGTTACCGAAAGAACCGGTTACATAGCAAGGATCAGGAATCTCGCGAGGGCCTGTGCAGAAGGTTATCTGAAGCAGCGTGAAGACATGGGATTTCCGCTGTTAAAAAGAACGGGGACAGGAAAAAGTATAAACTGAGGTGAATATGGAGACTCTATTGCTTGAAATAGGCGTGGAAGAAATTCCTGCCGGTTATATTGAACCTGCGTTGAATGCGCTGTCGGCGATTCTTCTGCAAAAACTGAAAGAAGAGAGAATTGAACACGGAGAGGCAAAGACTTTTGGAACCCCCAGAAGACTTTCCGTTATGATTACAGGTGTTTCAACCAGACAAGCGCCGCTTACCATAGAGGTTACAGGCCCGCCTGAAAAAGCAGGATTTGACGGCGCCGGGCAGCCAACTGTGGCGGGGAAAAAATTTGCTGAGAAGATGGGTATTCCCGTTAAATCGATCCGGGTTAAACAGACTGAAAAAGGATCATATCTCTGCGCAGTTAAAACCGATCCTGGGCTTGAAAGCAAAGACGTTTTTAAAAACATGCTTCCGCAGGTTATTGCAGCGATTCCTTTCCCCAAAGTTATGAAATGGGCGGACCTTGATGTGCGGTTCGCAAGACCTGTTCAGTCGGTTTTAGCTCTTTTCGGCAGCCGGGTTATATCATTTGAACTGGGCAATATAAAAAGCGGGAGGCATACTTTCGGCCACCGATTTTTGCATCCGGATAAGATCAGGATTTCTCATCCTGATGAATATGTTGACAAGCTCAGGTCCGCC
>CAYVMK010000375.1:0-2968 GCA_964452445.1 uncultured Desulfonema sp.
AAACAGCAGATTTTTACAGGCTTTATCTCCCCAATGAAACCCAAAGATACATTTTCAGGATTATTTCAATAAAACTTATCATGCAGGATCCCGCCAGATATGGATTCAAACTTACCGATAAGGACTACTACCCGCCGATAGCCTTTGACAGGATTATTCTTGAATGCGCAAAGGAGATTCCCATAAAGCTCATAGCAAAGGCGGCAAAAACTTCCTTCAAAGAGATAAAGGATCTTAATCCTGAAATCAGAGGGTACTTTCTTCCAAAAGGAAATCATACAATCCTTATCCCGAAAGGAGCTTCGGAGGGTTTTGCCGACAGGTATGAAAAGCTTATTAATAATTTTTTGTACGATCAGGGCAAACATGTATATGTTGTAAAAAAGGGGGACACGCTTTATTCGATTGCCAAGATGTTTGATATACCTGTTCTGTCGATTTCTATCTGGAACAAGCTCGATAAAAAGCTCTCGGTACGCCCCGGCGACCGCCTTGTAATTTATCCCAAAAAAGCGGAACCGGACGAAAACGGTATGTGAGAGATATGCATGCCCTGTAAAAGTTAAAAGAGCTCCATGTTGATTGTTATACAAAGCTCTGAAGAATCTGCGAGCTCTTTTCCGTCAAGGCGGAGAGCCGGGACAGCGCCCATAAGAGAGTTGGTAAGAATTACCCCGTCTGCCGAAAGAATTTCTTCAGGAAATATTTTTCTTTTTTCCATCGAATATTTTCTGCCGGATAATAAGGCGCACACAGCTTCCTCCATAATGCCGGGAAGCGCATGCGGTGACACAGGTTTTATAACTCTCTTGCCTTTTATCACAAGAATATTAGCCGTATTTGTTTCGGATATGCTTCCGTCCGGGTTCAGGATCAGAGCTTCATCAGCACCATTTTCTTTTGCCCATCTCCCTGCAAGAAGATAGTAAAGATAATTCAAGGTCTTATAGCCTGCAAGGGGCGTCTGGCGCGGTTCGGTGTATGCGGCAAGATTCAATCCTTGTTCAATTCTTCCATGCAGCCGGTGTGTATAAAGCCTGGCCGTGACCAAAAGATCATTATCGCATAAAGAACTTTTTCCGTTACCTTTTGCTGCGATGATCTTCGAGGCGGCTGTTTCATTATCAAGTCCGTTTTCTCTTATAACCTGATTTATAATATCCTCCCATGTCAAATCCGGAGGATTATCATTGAAAAGATATTTCCATGCATTATTGAATCTGCTGATATGTTCGCAAACGAGTTCCGGTTTCCCTTTGCTGACACGGATTGTTTCAAAAAAACCATATCCGTAAAGAAAGCCCTCACCATCGGCAGGAATATATGCGCTCTCAGTCGGTTTGATAACACCGTTATGCCATATGAATGATTTTTTCACCGGTTTCTCTTCAGGTTTTCCGAAAGTCTCCATTATTGTGCGTCCTTTATGAAGGGTTTCATCATATTCATCCTCCGGATTTGAATCAAAGACAATTCCACCGCCTACCGAATAAATGATCCTGCCGCTATAAACAGTCGCTGTCCGTATTGCTATGGATAAGTCCATCGCATCATGAAAACCGATATATCCGATTGAACCGGTATAAATATGCCTGCGGCAGGGTTCGAGCTCGTCTATGATTTCCATAGCTCTGATCTTGGGACAGCCCGTTATCGACCCGCCCGGGAAAACGGCTCTTATCAAATCCGCCGAATTACGCCCGTCATCCAGAATCCCTTCGACAATTGATACAAGATGATAAACATTCCGGTAAGCTTCTATCCTTTTATGCTCTGCTACCTTAACCGATCCGGCTTTGCATACTTTCCCCAGATCATTACGCATAAGATCGACAATCATTGAAAGCTCGGCGTCATCTTTCCTGCTGCTTAAAAGATCAATCTTAAGTTTTTCATCTTCTGCATCTGTGCTTCCTCTTGGCCTTGTTCCTTTTATCGGTCTTGTTTCAATTCTTCTTTTATTTTGAAGAATAAACCGCTCGGGCGAAGTTGAAATGATCTGGTGATTTCCGGCATTAATGAATGAAAAAAAAGGCGCAGGATTATTTTCGTAGAAAATCCTGAAAAGTTCAAAAGCGTCGCCCGAAAATTCAGCCGTAAACCGCTGTGACATGTTAACCTGGTAAACATCCCCTGCTTTAATGTACTCCCTGATTTTATTTACGGCCTCAATATAGGCTTCTTTACCGAAACCGGATTTGAATTCTCCGGCATAAATAATATTTCCCGCTTCAGTCGATTTTTTTTTCAGGATTTCCCCGAAAGAGTCAAGGGCTTTACAGGCATTACAGTTACCTGCCGGAATAAAAAGATTTGTTTCATCTTTTATTTTATCGTGAACAACAATGATTGATGGAGCATAAAACAAAATATCCGGCAAGCGGATATCATCGACTGAAGTGCGCGGCAGTTTTTCAAGCGAGTCTTTAAGATCGTAAGACAGATATCCCATAAGTCCCGAACAAAAAGGGATTTCAGGGGACGGATCATCAATTTTATACTTGTCCAGTAATAAACGAAGAATATCAAAGGGGTTCGATTGGTAATCAAGAGTTCCTTCAGATGTGGAAATGGAAAAGTTCCGGCCGCGACCTGAAAAGGTCAGCCACGGGAGAGCCCCTATTATATGGTATCTCGCACAATCAAGCTCTCCGCCGCTCATAAGCACAACCGTACAGGGAAGAGGGGCAAATCTTGCGGCAAAATCAACAAATGGCTCGGACAGGACTATCTTTTCCTTATAAACTTTATTGCAATTCAATTAAATTACGGCCTTTCTATTTTTGGACGCAGATGAACGCAGATTTTAAGGATTTTAGGTCCCCGGAATTTATTTATCTGTGAATATCAGCGCAAATCTGCGTCCCATTAACTTAAAAATCTATTCCCCAAAAATCTCAAATCCGTTCGCATATGACTTTTTACGAGGCCGTCAGTTTTAAAAAGTTATCAATTAGCATCCGCCCGT
>CAYVMK010000376.1:0-2966 GCA_964452445.1 uncultured Desulfonema sp.
GCGTGAAAAGAAGGGCGAATAGCAGGGTAAAGCGCCTTCAAATTACAGGAACAATTCTTTTCAGCCCTTCGGAGAGCCTTTCGATTTCTGTAAGGCAGGAAATCATGATATGGGTTCCTCCATCACAGTCATAAAAATAGCCGGGGTGCACAAGCGCCCCGTGACTTTTTAAAAGACGCAGGACAAGCTCCTCTTCATCTTCCCCGGTATCTATCTTTGGAAACAGATAATACCCTCCGTCAGGCCGGGATGCTTTAATGCGCCTGTTTTTGGAAAGCAGTTCAAGTGCGCAATCGATACCGGTGCGAACCCGTGTGCGCATATGTTCAGCAAAACCGGCTCCTTCGTCAAATATTGCAGGAAGCATCGACTGGACAAGATAATTTGCCCCGAGGTATGTATCGTTTAATAGCTCGAGCCTTTTTCCATAATCCTTGACACCGGCCCCGCTTATTGCAATCCACCCTAGTTTTAAATCGGGAAGTCCGAACATTTTCGAGATGCCGTTCAAATGAAAAACAGGCAGTTTCCTGTGCAGCGCTCCAAGCGGAGGGATATCTGAAACTCCATAAGGAAATCCGGCAAATACTTCGTCGCATATTACCGGAAGACCGAGCCTGTCAAGCGCCGGAAGAGATCCTTTTACGACCAGGCCGGTCGGGTTGTGCGGCGAGACAATTATAACTGCCCTCGTTCTTTCGTCCGATTCCGAAATCATGCTGCTTTCCCTGATGCTCCATCCGTCATCTGCATCCATATCGTAAGTTCGCAATTTGACATGATGGACAGCGGCAAGATGCTCAAAGAGCGGGTAGCTTACTTTCGGGGCAAGCAGGTTATCTCCGGAATCTGCAAGAAGGGCGAAAAGCAATCCGTAGGATTCGCTTGTGCTTGCGGTGACAAAGATATCATCCGGCATGATTTGAAGGGAAGGCGCGCGCCTTCCGTAATAATCGGATATGGCAGATCTTGCAGAAGAAAGTCCCTTCGGATCAGGATTATACCGCCGTTTGCTCCAGTATGGTTCCGCGGCCTTTTTTAAAATATCGGGAGGAAAGATCAGTCCCTCATATGTGGGGTTGCTCCCGGCAAGATTTATGAAGCCCTTTTTATTTTCAGCCTTCCTGAATTCCAGGTCTATCCTGTTTGGAGCAAAATCATGCCCGGAAAAAAAGCCTGCCATATGAATCCTCCCGAAGTTGACGGCTTCGTAAAAAGTATAAAATCCCGTCACCAGTGAGGCTGATTGCCTATACGATGTCCCATAACCTCAAGTGTTTCATGCACAACAACAAAAGCGCCGGGGTCCGCTTTCCGGATTATCTCCTTTACGCGGGGAAGTTCCCTGAATGTGACAACCGTATACAGGATATTTTCATCCCGCCCTGAATAGGCGCCCTGCCCTTTGATGAAGGTGACTCCCCGCACGATCTCTTCGAGAATTTTCCGGGATATCTCCTCCCACTTCGGAGATATGATAATCACTGCCTTTCTCTGGCTGAGCCCGGTTAAAACTATCTCCACTATC
The DNA here is from genome assembly GCA_964452445.1 of uncultured Desulfonema sp. Lineage (GTDB taxonomy): Bacteria > Desulfobacterota > Desulfobacteria > Desulfobacterales > RPRI01 > RPRI01. Next base: position 1,529 of record CAYVMK010000376.1, read on the forward strand.
CTTGTTGAAACATACATGTAAACCAGCGTGTAAAGGGCCGAATCAAGCGAGAACAAAACAGATGCCGCGGCAAGAACAATTACATTAAAAGAAAGAATCGTGTTTCCCACGCGAACGGAAAAGCGATTGAGAAGTATTACGGAAAGTATATCGGATCCTCCTGCCGATCCCTTTGATCTCAATATTATTCCGGCCCCTATCCCGGTAATTATCCCTGCAAAAAGCGCGCTCAATATCTTATCCTGAACCGGCAGCGGAATCTTTACAAATGCAATTGCAGCAGAAAAAATAACCATTCCGGCGACGCTGTAATAAAAGAATCTCCGGCCCACGAACTTCCATCCGAGGGCAAAAAGAGGGATATTCATTAATAAATAGAGCCAGCCCACCGAAACGGACGGGAAAATGTAATGAAAACCGAGAGCAAGACCGACCAGCCCGCCGCTTACAAACTGGTGTGGGATAAGGATGCCGTTTATTGCAACAGCAACGAGCGCGCTCCCGATGCCGATGAGCAACAGGTTTAAAATCACCTGTTTGACAGTTTCAGCGCCTGGCCCCTGGCTTTCCGGCTGTTTACTGCCGGAAAGTCCCTTTTCTTTTGTAGTAAGTTTATCGCTCATATTCCTTCCCTCGTTTTGTCCACGGTAAACCGAAACAGAGTGGAGCTTTCAATCCATAAAAAATATAAATGATGCCCCGCTGTTTCGCAACATAAATGAACAGTGAAATTAAAAAAACAATATGGGGCTTGCCATAAAGTGGCACGAACTTGATACTGTAAGGAGCAAGTATACCCTAACCCCGATAAACGGGACTCTTTTCAGTACCCCCCTGAGGGGTATAAGTACCTTCACGAAATAATTTTCTGCCACTCTTTTCAGTGCCCCCTTGAGGGGTAGAAACGCGCAGAAAATTATTTCTAAGGTGCTAACGTTGCATAAAATTCTTGATTTTTACTTCAATTTAATCATGCTGCTTTTTGTAATACATCCGGAAAATGCAACAGATCTTTTCGGACAGCATGATTTGCACTCATTGTAAGGGTAAGTTCGCGCAGGCGGCGGAAGCCAAGCAGCATCACGACCGGATGGCGGCCGAATATGGACGACACTTTCAAATGAGCAAAACATTTTTTCAGCCGCTGCTTCAGGTTGATCCCCTTAAACAGTCGCTAAAAAATCAGCAAACCGGAAAAGGATGTAAGTTGTTGATCTTCAAAACGTATCACTGGAATTTTATGGAATTTTGCTTGAATTTGTGATTTACCGGACTTTACTTGCGGTGGCCTCCTGGATTCAGTTGATTATTTGTAAGATAATCGCTTTATACCACAATCCACGGGCTTCCGCAAGCTTTTTACTTCTCTTATTATCACTTTTATATGCAACTACAGGGTAGAATTAAATGTGATAATAAGAGAAGTAAAAAGCTTGCG
>CAYVMK010000377.1:0-2947 GCA_964452445.1 uncultured Desulfonema sp.
AATGACGAAAGATGAAGTGCAACACAGCAGAATGAGCTTTTTACGAAGCCGTCAATATGCTTTGGCGAATATTACGCGCCCGCTGCTCGGCCTGCCGCAACACACGCATTTTCCTTTTTCTTTTTCCTGCGTAAGAGGAATACATCTTACGGTGACACTCAGGTCTTCTTTTATTTTTGCCTCGCACTCACCTGTCCCGCACCAGTGAGAAAGAGCAAAACCCCCATGAATTTCCGGCTGCTCCTTATTCAGCGGAGTAAAAAATTCATAAAAAGCCTTTCCTCCGTCTACCGGTAAAGTGTTTTTCTCCTTAAAAGAAACGGCTTTTTCATAAAGATTATTTTGGATTTCATCCAGAATGCCTGTAATTTCTTTTACAAACAAATCCCGTTTCATCGAGATTTTTTCCCTGTGCGGCTTATCCCTTCTTGCAACATAAACGGAATTCTGGGCCATATCTCTCGGCCCTACCTCAATCCTTAAAGGTATGCCTTTCTTGATCCACTCCCATCCCCTGGCCCCCCCGGTATCCCTGTCGTCAATTTCCACCCGTATTTTCCGGTTGCAGTAGAAAGCGCTCTTCAGCTCCGTGGCAATTTTCTGTATATATTCCATAACCTTCGGCTTATCATCCGGTGATCTGTATATCGGAATGAAAACAACATGAGATGATGCAACCCTTGGAGGGAGAATTACTCCATCATCATCCCCGTGCGTCATTATGATTCCGCCGATCAGCCGGGTTGAAGCTCCCCATGATGTTGTCCACGCGTACTCTTCTTTCTCTTCAAAGGACTGGAACTTTATCTCCGAAGCTTTTGCAAAGTTTTGTCCCAGAAAATGAGAAGTTCCGGACTGGAGAGCCTTCCTGTCCTGCATCATCGTTTCTATGCAGAAGGTCTCAACCGCCCCGGGAAATCTCTCGGCAGCCGTCTTTCTCCCCTTTGTAACGGGCAGGGCCAGATATTCTTCGGCAAGTCCGGCATAAATGTCAAGCATCAGCAGCGTTCTCTCCATAGCCTCTTTTTCTGTAGCATGGGCGGTATGGCCTTCCTGCCATAAAAACTCGCTTGTCCGAAGGAAAATCCTGGGCCTCATTTCCCATCTTACCACATTTCCCCACTGGTTAATAAGAAGCGGAAGATCCCTGTAGCTGCTTATCCATTTTGAAAAGGCATCTCCGATGATGGTCTCGGAAGTAGGCCGCACAACCAGAGGTTCCGTTAACGGCCCTGCAGGCACAAGCCTGCCGTCCGCATTTTTTTCCAGCCTGTGATGGGTTACTACAGCACACTCTTTTGCAAACCCCTCAACATGACTGGCCTCTTTTTCAAGAAAGCTGAGAGGAATGAAGAGAGGAAAATAAGCGTTTTTAACACCCGCTTCCTTAAACATATCATCCAGTTCATGAACTATATTTTCCCACAGAGAGTATCCCCACGGCTTTATAACCATGCATCCTCTTACGGGCGATCTTTCCGCCATATCGGAGGCTTTAACCACCTGCTGATACCACTCCGAATAATCTTCCTCCCTCGTAGGGGAAATTGCAGTTTTTTCCTCTTTTCCCATGTTATCCTTTCTCTGTCTTGGAAATATTTTCCGTCATTTTAGCTACCTCATCAAGAAGAACCTCAACAAGCATTTTCTTGGGAAACTTTTTTATGACCTTCCCCTTCTTAAAAAGAATGCCTGTTCCGTCTCCTCCCGCAACTCCGATATCGGCCTCTTTTGCCTCACCCGGCCCGTTGACGACACAGCCCATGATGGCAAGCTTTACATGCGCCGGATTTGACAAAAGCGCTTTTTCCACTCGCTCGACGATCTCAAAAAGGTTAATGTTGCACCGGCCGCAAGTCGGACAGGATATAATCTCCGGCCCGCGCTTTCTTATTTCAAGAGCCTTCAGTATTTCATATCCTGCCCGTACCTCTTCAACAGGGTCTCTTGTCAGGGAAACCCTTATCGTATCCCCGATGCCTTCGGCAAGAAGCATTCCGATCCCAAGGGCCGATTTTACAATGCCCGGAAAAAGAGATCCCGCTTCCGTCACTCCCACATGAAGAGGAATGTCTGTCTTTTGGGAAATAAGCCTGTATGCTTCGACGGTGCGGAACACATCCGATGCCTTGATTGAAACTTTTATTTCATGAAAATCGAGCGATCTTAATATATCAATATTGCGCATCGCGCTTTCAACCATAGCCTCAGGCGTTGCGCCGCCGTATTTTTTCAGTAAATCCTTTTCAAGAGACCCGGCGTTTACACCGATCCTGATTGGTATGTTGAAATCTCTTGCGGAGTCAACAACCTTTTTTACTTTTGCCGCCGATCCGATATTTCCGGGATTTATTCTCAGCCCGTCAGCGCCCGCCTCTGCAGAAACAACGGCAAGGCGGTAATCAAAATGTATATCGGCTATCAAAGGAATTGAAATATGCTTTTTTACCGATGATATTGCACGGGCGGATTCCATATCCGGCACCGCAACCCTCACGATTTCGCAACCGGCCTCTTCAAGCCGCCTGATCTGCGCAACTGTTGCTTTTATATCGCAGGTAAAGGTATTTGTCATGGACTGCACGGCAATCGGCGCCATCCCTCCAACCTTTATCCCTCCGACAGATATCTGCCGGGTTTTTTTTCTCCGAATCGAAAACGGCATAAAACATCACCAGAATAGGGCTTTTAAGCAACTTTTTTAAACTTCGTGGATTATCTTTTACTATCAGACAGTTTGTTCTTATTCAAGTTAATTTGCGGATTCGTGGTTTTACAAAACTGTTTTGCATTTTTGAGTTCATCAGATTTGACGGACTCGGAATAAGCCGAAATTCAGACGGCAAAGAAAAAAGCTCATTATGCAAGGCGCACGAATCTTGAGGAATGAGGCGTACTTAATGGTACGCTGCAATGACGAAAGATGAAGTGCAACACAGCAGAATGA
>CAYVMK010000378.1:0-2929 GCA_964452445.1 uncultured Desulfonema sp.
CCTATATAATTATCCTTTTCGGTTTCATTGCGGTGATCATGGTTGGGACTTTGTTATTGCTCCTTCCTTTCGCAACTTATGACGGCATTCAGTTGTCATTCATCAATGCCCTTTTTACCGCCACCAGCGCGGTTTGCGTGACGGGTTTGTCAGCGGTTCCAACCTTGGCGGGGACGTATACCATTTTTGGAAAAATCATCATCGCGGTCTTGATCGAAGTCGGAGGACTGGGATTCGTAACCGTCGTAATTTTCATCTTTACGCTTTTGGGCTTGAAGATCGGAATACAAGACCGTTTTCTGATCAAAGAATCTCTGAACCAAAACTCCTTGCGAGGAATGGTACGGTTGGTTCGTTTCGCGGTCTTTGTTTCTTTGACAATCCAAATCACCGGCGCCGCCGTCAATTTCCTGGTGTTCAAACAATACTTTCCGTTCTGGGAGGCGGTTGGGATCAGTGCTTTTCATGCGGTCTCCGCCTTCAATAACGCCGGATTCGACATGTTTACGCAAGGACAATCATTGATCCCTTATCAGGATCCGCTATTGATTTTCAACACCGCTGCGATGATCATCATCGGCGGAATCGGATTCATCGTCATCAATGACCTATTAACCAACAAAACCTGGAAGAAATTATCCATTCACTCGCGAATCGTGCTTAGAACATCGCTCGGGCTGATCATCGCGGGAATGCTTCTTTTCAAACTTTTGGACTGGGAAGAGGTCACCTGGATGCAAGCTTTCTTTACCAGCGTCTCCGCTCGGACCGCCGGCTTTCAAACCGTGGATTTCAATTCCATTTCCAGTTCCGGTTTGGTGGTCGTGATGATCTTAATGTTCATCGGAGCTTCTCCGTCATCAACCGGAGGCGGTGTCAAAACTACCACTTTCTATACCATCATCAAATACATCGGCACCTTCGCCCGGGGAAAGCAGCCGATTACTTACAACCGGAAAATTGCCAATGGCAGCGTCATAAAAGCTTTCATTTTAGTTGTGCTTTCGCTTTCATTCGTCATTCTGATGGTTCTGGCCGTCACCATCGTCGAACGGTTCAACCCCAATGTTGCGGTCGAGGATGCCGTTTATTTCCAAAAGATCACTTTTGAAGTATTCTCGGCTTTCGGAACCGTCGGAAATTCCATGGGCATTACCCCCGGCTTGCATTGGCTGAGCAAAGCGCTGCTTTGCCTGACCATGCTTTTTGGGAGACTGGGTCCAATCACCATCATCAGCGTTTGGAACCGAAACTGGAACGTTGATGCCAGCCATGGCATCAAATTCATTGAAGAAAAAATCATCATCGGATAAAACACCCCAAAGGGAAAACCATCAGCTTTGGGTAAAGGGAGGAAAAAATGAAAAAATCATTCGCGGTACTCGGCCTGGGCCGATTTGGCTTAAAATTGGTTGAAGAACTGAGCAATCATAACGTCGACATCATCGCGACGGACATCATCGAGGAAAACGTCGTCAAAGCCAGCGAATTCATCAGCAACGCTTTTGTTTGCGATTCGACCAACGAAGCGGCGCTGAAAGAACTCGGGGTCGGAAATGTTGACCACGCCATCATCGCTTTCGGATCAAACATGCAGAGCTTGATTTTGACGACCATCATTCTGAAGGAAATGGGCATTCCGAAGATCACCGTCCGGGTCGACGACGAATTCTTCGTGCCGGTCATGAAAAAACTCGGCGCTACCGACATTGTCTCGCCCCAAAAAATCGCCGGGATCCGTTTGGCCAATAAAATCGTCAGCGATACTTTCGTCGACTATTTTAACATCAACTCGGAATTCTCGGTCGCGGAAATTTCCATTGAAGACGACATCAAACCGCTGAACATTCAGGACTTGAACCCGCGAAACAATTTTGAAGTCAACTTGCTCTTGATTGAAAGAGGCAACGAAACCTTCTCGCCAAAAGGCGCGGACTCCGTCCTTCCGAAAGATCATATTTATGTTTTCGGAACGACCAGCAAAATTGCCAAGTTCACCCATTTTGTCAACAGCCAAAAGCAATAGGACCGATTGATGACCAAGGACCCAAACCGAAAAACCGGAATCATCTTCGATCTTGACGGCACTCTATTGAATACTTTGGATGATTTGGCGGATGCCGTTAACCATACCCTTTGCCACTTTGGCTATCCGATGCGGACTTACGAAGAGATTCAAAGATTCGTCGGAAACGGAGTCAAAGTGCTGATGAAGAAGAGCTGTCCGGGGAATCTGACCGATGAACGGTTTTCCGAATGCCTGACTCATTTTCAAGATTATTACAAAAAAAACATGCTCAACAAAACGAAGCCCTATCCCGGCATCATGGACATGCTTGAGGAACTCAAAAACCGGGGCGTGGCGGTGGGCATCGTTTCCAACAAATTTCAGAAGGCCGTCACCGGGTTGTGGCAAAGGTTCTTTAAAGATGTAGTAACGGTAGCCATCGGAAATCGGGAAGGCGTCCTTCCGAAACCGGCTCCCGACAGCGTCATGCTGGCCATTTCCGAGTTGAAATTGGACTTAAAAAAGGATTTGATTTATTATGTTGGGGATTCGGAAACCGACATTCTGACCGCTTGCAACGCCAATTTGCGGATCATCAGCGTCACTTGGGGTTTTAGGACCATTGAGGAACTGAAGTCCTGCGGGGCGGTGGCTTTGATCAACCAGCCCGACGAAATATTTTCCTATCTTGAATCATGATCGTTCGCCTTAAGCGAACGATTTTTTTAGATAAAGGTGACAAAATGACATTGTTAACGTTTTCGGTTTATGTTATAACCCCTCTTTTACAGTTGTATTTGTGTGGCACAAAAACGTGAATTTACAATAAAACGCTGATTTTAAGCCTAAAGCCAGCCCAAAAGCCTTGATTTGGGCTTTTTTTCCATTCTTCAGCCGATCAAAACTTTTACACTTTGCCAG